>JAISNV010000033.1 GCA_031276035.1 Bacteroidales bacterium
TCCGCCCTATTAAAAAATCAAGAGATATGAAATACAAAACCGTCTTCAAACCAATAATCACACATAAAAAGGTCTCTGCCAAATTTCTCGTAATCGAAATAATCCAAAGCGAATTTTGGGAGATTGTAGCATTCTTCTACAATGTGATAGGCGTAATCTTCTTCATCGTCAAATTTACCTTGATAATCATCTTGAAAAGAAGAAATCAACTCGTTAATATCTTTGCTTGAAAGGTTGTGCGAACAATGCGTACACCATATTAAAAAGGCTTCCTGTTCATCATTATTCAAGTTTTCAACTGCTTCTTTTACCTCAAAAAAGTTGTCGGATAACCAACTTTCGCCGATTAGCTCATCGGGTATATTTTCCCAATCTTGGAACATAAATTCGGGGTCTGTTTCGTCCTTGTGGAGTTCCGCACAGGCTGTCATAAAATCGTCTTTGTCCGAAAAATCGGAAAGGTCAAACCATTTGCCGAAAATTGAACCGTTGTTGTATTTTGCGTATGTACCTACGTAAATTCTTGCTTCGTTTAAATCTATTGTCTCCATATCTTGATTTTTTCTTGTTTAATGCGGATTCAGAGGAGAGGGAGTGAGTTTCATATCTTTTATTCCTGTTTCTCGTAAATCCGACTTTTTTTTAATGCGTCTTTCTGTCGGGTCGGTCGTTTCGTTTCATATATGCCGGAAAAGTGTAGGTTTTAGGATTGTCAAGTTTTTGGAGAAAAATACAACCCGAATGGTGTGGAGATTTTTTGAACAAACCGCAGGCTCGAACTTGAAAAGCCGTAGAAACCGGATACTACTTTTGCATATTGAAATGGAAACAAACCGACCTCTAAGACCGCTTATGGGGAGCGATTTACAAAAAGAGAAATGGGAAGAAAAGCGATAAGGAATAAGATAATCGGATAAAAATAAAGAGAGCCAGAATAATTCTAACTCTCTTAAATTTCAAGGTCGAAATTTTCGACTTTGAAAATTCCTCCTAACAAGCAAATTGAGATTCTCTTGTGTTTTTACTTTGATTGGGAACATCGAAAGTATTTGTCCACACGAAATATTTTTCCTCGTCAGTCAGACCGTACCACATTTTTGCTATTCGGTGCATTCTTTCCGGGTCATCAGATAATATTTGTGGGAGATTAAACAAAGACATTTTTTCCTTTAAGGATAGACATTCAAAAGATGTATCTAAGTTTGAGATTGGTTTCATGACTTTCTTGTCCAATTTTTCAGCAAGAATCGCCATATCACTTCCAACTTTTCCGTCTGTAATCCGGGCGTAAATTTGAGTGGTTTTGATATTGGTGTGTCCCAACATTTTTGAAACGGATTCAATAGGAACTCCTTTAGCCAATGTAACCGAAGTTGCGAACGTGTGCCGGGCGAGGTGGAATGTGAGATTCTTGTCTATACCGCATACATCTCCAATTTCTTTCAAATAAGCATTCATCTTTTGATTGGTAAGAATCGGCAATACCTTTCCATCGGGTAAAGTATCGGCATATTTGTCCAAAATCTGTTTTGCTACATCCAGTAAGGGAATATTAGATTGTATGTTCGTTTTCTGCCGTTTAGTCATAATCCAAAGTTTTCCGTCAAAAGAAGTACGGATATTTTTCTCTCTCAAATTACTTACATCAACGTAAGCAAGCCCGGTATAACAGCTGAAAATGAATATATCCCGCACTTGTTCAAGCCGTTTTGTCTTGAATTTTTTCTCCATGATGGTTTCGATTTCCTCCAAGGTTAAATAGCCTCTATCAACTCTATCGAAATGAACTTTGTATTTGGCAAAAGGGTCATCGTAAATGTATTCGTTGTTCCTTGCCAAAATCATAATCGTTTTAAGGCGTTGCATGTGTTTTGCCGTACTGTTTTGAGGATAACGGCAAACCGTCTTCAGATAAATGTCGAAGTCATGTATAAAAAGATAATTCACGTCTTTTAGGGCGATGTCGGATAATTTGTACTTATCTTTAAGAAACTGTTCAACTCGATTTTTTGTGCTTACATACTTTTGATAAGAACTCATGCTTTTTGAAATTCCAATCATACTTTTGAAATCTTCATTGTACTTTGTGAACAATTGCAACAATGTCATTTGATTTTCATCAGTACCGAAGAAAATGTTTTTGATTTTTTCAGGAGTAACATCGGTTTCACGTTCTCGCAAATCTCGATAAATTTTTGTCATTGTAACTCTAATACTATCTAAAATAGCATTAACTTCCTGAATTTCTTTTGTTCTGCCGATTGCTTTTCCTGCTTTTACATTCCATAAGTCAGGATTTACATCAACTTTTGCTGTAAATTGAACGGACTTTCCGTTCACTGTAATTCTGCCATAAATAGGCATGCCTCCGTCTTGTTTCAGACCGTTCCTTTTTAGGTAAAAAAGGATGTTAAATGTACTCTTCATTCGTAACCTGTTTTAGTGATACAAAATTAATATTAATAAGCTTATAATGAAGAATATAGAGATAGCCAAATTTGGACAAAAGTGCGCCAAAAACGGACAAATCGTAACCTATTTGAAATTCGTTCGCGTAGGTTACGATTTAGCGACAGAAATCTGTCTTTTTTTGTCCATTTTTTGTCTTTTTTTGCAGCCAACCGAGAATGAAAAAAGCCTACAAAGTATTGAACTTGTAGGCTTTGTCTTATTTTTGTCGGCTTTTGTCTTCCGACATCAGTGCGGATGAAGGGACTCGAACCCCCACGTCTCTCGACACTAGATCCTAAGTCTAGCGCGGCTACCAATTACGCCACATCCGCAGGTAGCTTTTTAAAGCGAGTGCAAAGATATAAAATAATTAATAATTAACAATTAATTATTAAATTTTTTGCAGATATTTATCAACTCTCTACTAATATATAATCTGCTAAGGTTATTGCCGCCATTGCTTCAACTATAACCGCACCACGAACAGCCGGACAAATATCATGATTTCCATTAATTTGTAATTCACATTCTTCGCCTCTTTTGTTTACTGTTTTTTGAACTTTTTTTATTGAAGAAATCGGTTTGAATGAAACGGTTATTGTAATATCCTCGCCTGAGGTAATTCCGCCCAAGATGCCGCCGGCATCGTTTTTAGCAGGTTTTATTTTATTCTCGGTTTTATCAAAATAGAAAGGGTCATTATGCTCAGAACCTTTCATTAATGAAGATTCCACTCCCCTGCCAATTTCAAAGGCTTTTACTGCCGGAATAGTCATCATTGAATATGCAAAGTGAGCTTGAATCTTATCAAAAGGAGGACATCCCAATCCTGCCGGAATTCCTTTAATTATACAACGAACTTTTCCTCCAATCGAATCACCTTCCTTTCTAATTTCATTCAAATAATAAATAAAATCATCAGACAATACTTCAGAATAATTTGCCTGAATCAAATTTCCAACGGAAAAGGTCCACGATTGAAATTTAATTACATCATTATAATATTTCTTCAAAAACATTTTAGCAAAAGCACCGGCAATAACCCTTAAAACCGTTTCACGCGCGGAAACAATTCCACCACCGGCAGGTAAAGGCTCTCCATATTTAATTTCCCAGGTAAAATCGGCATGAGAAGGACGAAAAACACCATCATAAAACTTATAAGCCGAACTATCACCCTGCTGGTTTTTAACTTTGATTACAATATTTTGTCCGTTAGTTATATTATTTTCAACACCTTGAATAATAATATAATCATCCTGCTCTTGTCGCGGAGTATCGAAATCAAATTTTGGTCGTCGCCTTAATAAATCTTCAGCAATTAAATCATAGTCAACAAGAATTCCTTCGGGCATTCCGTAAATTTCAAGTATTAATTCATTATCATGTGAATTACCAAAACTTTTGATCTTAAATTTTTTCCCAAAAGTATTTCCTAATACCATAATTATTGTTTCACAATTTTAATAGTTTCAGTATAAGAATTATCATACATCACTTTAACAAAGAAAATACCCTTATTTAATCCTCTAACATCTACACTAGCGTAAGAACTATTGACATTAACATTTTTAATTAATTTCCCCGCAAGATCATATAATTCTATTGATTTAATGGTAATACTTTTATTTTCCACATATATTCTATCATCAACCGGATTCGGATATATAATAAGTTTTGAACTATTATTATAATCGTCGATTGATTGGAAATCCAATATTTCCAGCACATTACCAAAATCAGGAATGCCATACCCATAAGCAATATCATGATTAGGATATCTATTCGCAGATTGTTCGACAGCAGCAAGAATTTCAGGCGGAGCAATATTCGAAGCAGCGCCTATAATACATGCCACCATTCCGCAAGTAATCGGGCTTGAAAAAGAAGTACCGGAAGCATAGCCGATATTACCGCCTGATGAAATTACAGACGCATACGACCCGCAGGCAACAACATTAGGTTTAAGATCGCCGGCACCATTAGGTCCGATAGAGCTAAATGAAGCGATTTGTCCGCTAGCATTAACCGCTCCAAGGGTAAGTACTTCAGGCACATCGGAAGGGGTTCCAACCCAAGGCCAGCTTGTTCCATTGGAGTTACCGGCACTGATAGTAACAAAAATACCACGTTCCACAGCCATTTTTGCAGCTATAGAACTAACAGCGGTTTTACCATCCATTTCGGAATACTGATGATCCATGGAAGGATCGTCATAAGTATTGTAACTCAATGAAGAATTAATAATATCTACACCCAGGCTATCTGCCATTTCGGCTCCAATCATCCAGAAATATTCTTCTATCAAATATTCTGTAGGAGCATCTTCAGTCCTGATTAACGCATAAGAAGCGTTTGGAGCAGTACCAACATAACTTCCATCAATATATCCGCCCATACATGATAAAACAGAGGTGCCATGATTATGAATTCCAGTTTCATAGACGTTTCTACCGGGTTCAACAACATCAATAGCTAATAATATTTTTTCAGAATCAAATAAATGAGTAAACCCATCTATAACATCCACATGTTCAAATCCAGAATCCAAAACAGCTATCAATACTCCTTCAGCAGTAAAGCCTTGTTCATGGACAGTAATACCATTTAATTGATTAATTTGAGCAAAAGCAGAACCATAATTATAATTCTCATCTATATTCAAAATAGATTCTATAGTTTTTACATTTTCCCATTTCGGATGAATATCATGCTTAATACATTTACCTTCCGCAGGCTTTACATAAACTATTTTTTCTACAAAATCCAAATTACCAATAGCTTCAATCATTTCATCCTCAGCATAAACAAGAACACTATTAGACCAACGACTGGAAGACCTAACATAAGCACCGGTAGTTTCAACTTCCGATATATAATTCGGATTAACCGGAAAATCATTTTCAGTTAGAGCAATTCCGAATTTATTACGTCTGTCGATTGCTCGTTGAGATAAATATTTTAAGGGTTCATTAATAGTATATGGAGAGTTATTTTTATCTTTAAAATGAACGGCATATTGAGGAGCATGTAAAGGAGGATCCGGCAACTCAATTCCACAATAATTTAGAAAAGTATAAAATTCTCCTGCAGATGGAGCAACGTCAGATTCATATATTATCGGGCCGTCTTCGTATTTAACCACAAACGAACATTCATCATCATGCCACAATCCCGCATGCCAAGAAAGAGCAATATTTGTATTAACAGGGGCCTCGACCGGAATTTCAGCAAAATATCCATCATCAAAAGTAATATACTCTACATAATCATTGTCAAAAAACATAATAATAGCAGCACCATTCCATCCGTCACCATATTCATCAGTAAGTTCAAAAATAATATTGCACTTATCACTATAAACAAAATTGCAATAGCTTATCTTTCCATCTGAATCAGTAAGAGTTAAGGTGAAAGGAATACTAATTGCTCCCGAAGGAGCCGAATTGCTAATACTAACATTAAATTCAGCTTGTTTTACCTGAGAAACAAGAACATCATCCATATTAAAAGTATTGGAATTTATTGTAACATAGGTTGAATTTGAAGACAATACGGCAACAATATTATTAGCTGCCTCATTACCATTATTAATAATATCAACCAAAATATCTGCAGTTTCACCCGGATCAAACATATTATTGGAATTTCCGGAATAGTCAAGTATTTCAAAAGATTGATATTGCAAATGATGTCCGTATGTATTAACAAAAAAGACACAATATATATCATTATCGTCAAATGAAGCTGTTATGCAAAATTTAATACTTGTATTGGCTATGGCATTTTCGCTTAATGTAAAAGTAAAGGCATTGGTAATAGTTTTAGTTTCATTAGGCAAAAAATTTCCAAATTCAACAAGATTATCAATAATATTAATGTCTTCATTATCTGTTGAAAGTGTTGCATTAACATTAGTTAATGCTTCCGATGTTTTATTTTTTGCAGTAATATTTAATGTTACAGTTTCACCAGCATTTAATTTACCGTCATTATTTCCCTGCAAATCGTTAATTTCGACATTTGTTATTTCAATTACATTCATTGAAATAACTGTTTCCAAAGCAGCCGCGAAATCAGGAATACCATATCCGTATGCAATATCATGGTTAGGATATCTATTACCGGTTTCATCAACAATATCACGTAAAACTGTCGGATGAATATAAGGATTAGCCTGGATTAGGCAGGCGTACATTCCACATGTTATCGGACTTGAGAATGAGGTACCCGAAGCACTGCTGATATTTCCGTTATTTGCATTATAAACAGTAGCATTATTACCTTCCGCCAGGGTATTTGGTTTAGGAACCCCTGCCCCATTAGGTCCTATCGAACTAAAATATGTGATTTCGCCTGAACTATTTACAGCACCAATAGTTGCCGCATATACAGCATCCGCCGGAGATGCAACCCAAGGCCAAGTAGTACCATTAGAATTCCCTGCACTTAATGTAACAAAAATACCTTTTTCAACAGCTAACTTTGCGGCGTAAGAAGCTACTGCAGTTTCTCCATCCATTGATGAATATGTATAATCCATTGAAGAATCATTAAAAGTAGAATAACTTAATGACGAATTTATAATATCAGCGCCAATACTATCCGCAGCTTCTGCACCAACTACCCAATTATAACATTCAATAAGATATTCCGTATTTGTATCTTCTGTTCTAATAAGAGCGTAAGAAGCTTTGGGAGCCGTTCCAACAAATTGATTGTCGGAACTTGCAGACATACATGATAAAACATTTGTTCCGTGAGCACTAATACTCGATGAATAAATATTTCCATTCGGAATAACTACGTCCAAATCAAAAACCAATCTATTTTCAGTAATAATATTACTAAATACATTTAAAGAATTAACATTTCTAAATCCACCATCCAAAACAGCAATCAATACTCCATCTCCCGTAAACCCATTCTCATGAACAGGAATACCGTTTATCTGATTAATCTGATTATATCCGGCGCCATAACTATACTCCTCATTAATACTTTTTGAATCAATCGGCTTTAGCACTTCCTCCATATCAAATTTGTTTGAAAAATTGAATTGCAGATCCCCTTCAAGAGATTTGCCACCATACGACTCCGGACTTACATAAATAATTTCACTAACAAAGGATAATTGTTCTATTTGATTAATAGCAGTTTCCGAACAAGAGATCAAAGCACAATTAAGCCATCTACTTGTAAACGGAACTTCAGCTCCAAGGTTCTTTAATTGTTGAACATATTGAGGATTTACAGGCAAATCTTGCTCATTAATAGTTACTTGGTGTCTATTTCGTCTATCAATAGACCTTTGTGATAAAAATTCCTCGGGATTATCAATATTATAGGGAGAATTGCTTTTATCAGCGAAATATACAGCATATTTTTGAGCTGATAAATCAAAAAAAATTGAAAATAAGAGGATGAACAAAGAAAAATTCAAAAATTTTTTCATATAAAAATCAAATTAAATACACATCTAAAGGATTATAATACAATTATTTAAGCATTATCATAAAATTATCTGATTGACAAATTTAATAAGATAATTAGCAAAATTAATGTATTTTTTCAAAATTGTTTATATTTGCACTATATTTTTACAATATTTATTCATTACATTAGAAATTAAACAAAATGAGGAAGAATTATTCTTTTAAAATTCAGTATGAAAAATATCGGTTAAAAAACGGTTTGCAAGTCATACTTCATCAAGATAGATCTACACACACAGTAGCTCTTGCCACATTATATCATGTAGGCTCTGCCAAAGAAAAAGTTGGGAAAACAGGGTTTGCCCATCTATTTGAACATCTGATGTTTCAAGGATCCGAGAATTTAAAACCTAATGAATTTTTTACTAAGATTAATGATTTAGGCGGAAGTTTTAACGGTGGAACATGGGAAGATGGTACTATTTATTACGAAATTGTTCCCAATGATTCTTTAGAGAAGGTTTTATGGATGGAAGCCGATAGAATGGGATATTTTATTAATACCGTAACACAGCGGGGTTTATACAGAGAACTGGATATTGTCATAAACGAAAAGCGACAAGTAATTGACAATAAACCATATGGATACACTAATTCTTTAATAAAGAAAACTTTATATCCCAAAGGACATCCTTATCACAGCACCGTTATAGGTGAAGTTGAAGATTTAAAGTCAATTACCTTAGATGACATTAAAGAATTCTACAAAAAATATTATTCACCTAATAATGCTACGTTGGCTATCTGCGGCAACATCGACATAGAAAAAACAAAAACGTTAGTTGAAAAATATTTCGGAGAAATAAGAAAGCCAAGAATAGCAAAAGATGTTGTCAAAGAAGATTTAACAGCAAAACTTGATAAAAGTTTAAGTTTATACTATGAAGATAAATTCATTAGCATGCCGGAACTCCGCGTTGTTTTTCCCGGTGCGAAACTTTATTCTAAAGATGCTTATGCCTTAGATATTCTATGCGATTTAATAGGTGACGGAAAAAGTTCACCTCTATACAAAGAGATAGTATTAAAAGAAAATTTTGCACCTAGCGTAACCATAAACAATCATTTAAGAGAACATGCCGGTGAAATAATTTTCAAAGTTCGTGCTTATAGTGATATTCCTCTACAAAAGATTTTTAATTCCATTAATAAAACCATTAATGATTTTGAAAATAATAAAATTAATGACGAAGATATTGCAACAGCTAAGAATTTAGCAGAAGCAAGATATTATGACGGATTATCTTCCAATCTATATAAAGCTATAAGTCTTGCGGAATCAACCACTTTCGGCGGTTCTCCAAAAATGATATATAAAGAATTACAAATGATAAAATCCGTAACAAAAGATGATATTATTAATGTTTATAATAAATACTTTAAAAATAAAAATTATATTGCTACTTGTTTTGTTCCATTAGGAAAACAGAATCTTGTTCTTGATAATTCTGTTAAGGCAGATATAACTGATTCCCCTATTGAAGAACCGATATCGAAAAAAACAAGCCATAAAAACCCTGAACATATTATAAAAAAAACACCTTCAAGAATTGATCGTTCCGCTGAACCGAGATTATCTACACTTCATACATTAAAATTACCAAAAGTATGGAGCGTTTATACACGAAATGGTATAAATGTTATGGGAATCGAAGATCAACGTTTACCTATTGTTTATTTCTCAATTGTTATTAAGGCCGGCACTCTCGATGATGATATTAACAAACCCGGTATCGCAAATTTAACGACAAGATTGCTTAGAGAAAGTACATCAAAAATGAATTCTGAAGAATTAGAGAGAGCAATACGAGGAATCGGAGCTAATTTAGTATTTATTGCCAGAAAGGAATGGTGTGTTTTATCAGGGAAATGTGTTAGCAGACATTTTAACAAATTGTTATCAATAGCAGAAGATATAATCACCAAACCATCATGGAATGAAGATGATTTTAAAAGAATTAAAAGAGACATTATATCAAACTTAAGGCAAGACCAATATAATCCTAATAAAATCGCATATAATAAATTTTATGAAACAATCTACGGCAACAATCCTATTGCTCTCCCAAACGAAGGTACAATTGAGTCTATTGAGAAAATAGAATTAAAAGATCTGCAAGAATACTATTCCAAATATTTCTCCCCTACTATAAGTGATTTTATAATAAGCGGTAATATTAAACGGGATACGGTACTTGATTTTATACATGGATTGGAAAATAATTGGAAACCAATTCAAGTAGATAAAATTTCAAAAGCCATTTATAGCCCTAAAAAACATGATAAAACAATTTATATTAACAATCCGAATGCCGAACAGGCAGTACTTTATTTCGGTGAAAAATCTCTTACACGTTTAGATGAAGACTATATTCCTGCAACATTAATAAATTATAAATTAGGTGAAGGCACATCAAGCGAATTATTCAAAATATTAAGACTGGAACACGGCTACACTTACGGAATCTACTCCGAATTTGCAGGAAATAAAACTTTCGGAACTTTCATCGGATGTTCAAATATTAATAACGCCGTAATAGACGAAGCAGTTTCAATTGTCAAGAGAATAATATCCAATTATTCAAAAAATTATACTGCCAAAGATTTAAAAGACAGCAAAAATGCAATTATCAGAAAATTGAATAGCAGTTATGATACATTAGTTGCTTACCATTCCTTACTAACTGAAATTTCAACATACGAACTGCCTTTTAACTTTGTTGAGAAAGACATTGCAACTATTAAAAGTGTTACACATAAACAAGCCATAACCCTAATAAAAAAATATTTGAATATAGAAGACATGTTATTCTTAATACTAAAAAAATAAGTTAGTAATTTCAATTTTGATTATCCATAGAATTATTTTTATATAATTTTATGGATATTTTTTTGTGCATTATAACATATTTTATATCTTTGCAAACCGAAATTTAAGAAATAAATTTTTATGCAAAATATTGTAAATGTTGCTATTATCGCACACGTTGATCATGGGAAAACAACTTTAGTTGACAGGATGCTACATCAAGCAAAACTTTTTAGAGTAAATCAAGAGGTGAAAGACCTAATTCTTGATAATAATGATTTGGAACGTGAACGAGGAATTACGATATTGTCGAAAAATGTTTCGGTAAGATATAATGATATAAAAATAAACATCATAGATACTCCCGGTCATAGTGACTTCGGTGGTGAAGTTGAAAGAATTTTAAATATGGCAGATGGCGTTCTATTAGTAGTAGATGCTTTTGAAGGTCCGATGCCGCAAACACGGTTCGTTTTGCAAAAAGCTATCGAACTTAATCTAAAACCAATATTAGTAATTAATAAGGTTGATAAACCTAATTGTAAGCCCGATGAAGTTCAGGAAGCTGTATTTGACTTAATGTTTAATCTTGGTGCCTCGGAAGAACAATTGGATTTTGATACTGTTTACGGCTCGGCAAAACATGGCTGGATGGGACCGGATTATAAAAACCCGACTTCCGATATTGCATATTTAATGGATTCAATCATTAAAAACATTCAACCCAAACCCATACAAGAAGGAAATCTTCAGCTTATGATATCATCACTTGATTATTCTTCATACTTGGGACGAATTGCTGTAGGAAGATTGAACCGCGGTACAATATGTATGGGACAAGATGTTTCTCTGGTAAAAAGAG
The DNA here is from genome assembly GCA_031276035.1 of Bacteroidales bacterium. Lineage (NCBI taxonomy): Bacteria > Pseudomonadati > Bacteroidota > Bacteroidia > Bacteroidales > Bacteroidales bacterium. Next base: position 11,618 of record JAISNV010000033.1, read on the forward strand.
ACGGCAGTATTGTGAAATCAAAAATAAAAGAACTTTATGTTTTTGAAGGTTTGGCTAAAGAAAAGATAAAAACGCCTATTGAAGGTGGTGAAATATGTGCATTACTAGGTCCCGAAGGTTTTGACATAGGAGATACTATTGCGGATATTGATAACCCGGAACCTTTGAAACCGATCAAGGTGGATGAACCGACTATGAGCATGCTCTTTACAATAAATAATTCACCGTTTTACGGAAGAGACGGCAAGTATGTAACCTCTCGTAATTTAAGAGAACGTTTGTATAAAGAAGCTGAAAAAAATCTTGCTTTAAGAATTGAAGAGACAAATTCACCCGATTCATATATTGTATATGGAAGAGGTGTTTTACACTTATCAATTCTTATTGAAACTATGAGACGTGAGGGTTTTGAATTACAAGTCGGTCAGCCTAAGGTTGTTACCAAGGAAATAGACGGGTCACTATGTGAACCTATTGAGGAGTTGACGATTTTAGTTCCTGAAGATTTTTCCGGAAAAGTTATTGAGCAGGTCACACAACGAAAAGGCGAGATTGTTGGCATTGAAACTAAAAACGATAGAATACAATTGGATTTTCATATTCCTTCGAGAGGAATTATAGGATTAAGGAACAATGTTTTAACCGTTTCCGAAGGAGAAGCAATAATGTCACATCGTTTTAATAGTTTTGAACCTTGGAAAGGTGATATAGGAATAAAACATACAGGTGCAATAATTGCCAAAGATACCGGCACCGCAATCGCTTATTCCATAAACAAACTTCAAGACAGAGGCAGCTTCTTTATTGAACCGAATGATGATGTTTACGAAGGACAGGTAATAGGAGTTCATAGTCATTCTACCGACATTGTTTGTAATGTAACAGTTACAAAAAAGTTGACCAATATGCGGGCTTCCGGTTCCGATGAAAAAACGCACATTGCACCGGCAATAAAGATGTCGCTCGAAGAATATATGGAATACATTGGTAATGACGAATATTTGGAGATTACGCCAAAACATTTACGTATAAGAAAGATTATTCTTGATCCTAATGAAAGAAAACGGGATGCAATAAAGAATAATAATTAAACCGGAATCTCTGTGATAAGCTATTGAAAAGTATAAAATAAAAAAGAATTTAGGTCTTAACTTTTAATTCTTTTAATCATTTCACGAACAATTTTTTCCATTCTGTTTGCTTCCTTATCGGCTTGGTAAAGAACATCGGCACCGTCGTTTAAAACGGATGCATCTTCCATTGCAGCTGCATTTGTAATCATAGACATGCCAAAAACTTTCATGCCGCAATGGCGAGCCACAATGACTTCAGGAACTGTTGACATTCCGACAGCATCAGCACCGACAGTACGGAAGAAGTTAACTTCGGCAATTGTTTCAAACGAAGGACCGGTAACTCCTATATAAACTCCTTGTTTCAAATCAATACTCTCTCCTCTTGCAACTTCCAATGCTATATTACGCAATTCCTTATCATAGGGAACAGTCATGTCAGGAAATCTCTCACCAAATTCATCAAGGTTTTTACCTATAAGCGGATTTTGCGTCATACAAATATGATCATTTATAAGCATTATATCTCCTACTCCGAAATTTTTATTAATTCCGCCGGCTGCATTTGTAACAAACAGATATTTAACTCCAAGAAGTGAAAAAACTCGGACAGGATAAGTAACAACAGTCATCGGATAGCCTTCATAAAAATGAAATCTTCCTTGCATAATAACAACATTTACGCCATGAATTTGTCCGAAAATCAAATTCCCTTTGTGCCCAGGAGCTGTTGAAACAGGAAATTCCGGTATATCAGCATAAGGAATAACAACCGGATTATCAATATTTTCGCCCAAGCTGTGCAAGCCACTACCAAGAATAATGGCAATATGAGGTTGATAATTTATTTTTGATTTAATGTAGTCAACAGATTTTTGATATTTGTTATTCATAACAATTATTTTTTGTTTTTAATCGGGTTAGCATAAATATTTAGAAAAATTTCTTTCAGTTCATCAAGAGCAAAATCTTTTCGGCCATAAAATCCCTTTTCCAAAATGTCATTAAATCCTTTATTCATATAATTAATAAAATCTTCCTTTTCACTTAATGAATAATATTCGAAATAAGTATCCGAATTATTTATTATATCGTGAGCAATATAATTATTCTTCCATAATTTAAAATTAGCATGTATTCTTTCATCAATAAGGTTTGCTATAAACCTGTATTTGTCATTCTTCGTATAACTGTCGGCTTCAACTATTTCGGTTTCGGTAAGTGGTTTAGCAAAAGCAAAATGGATTTTTCCTTTATTCTGTGTTAGACCTGCAAGAATACTGTTTAAATCTTCATCTTCATGTTTTTCGTACGGACCGCGCCTCGTCAAATATAATTCGAAAGTTTTTAAAAAATCACAAGGTTCATATTCATAAGAAACAGCGCAGGGAGTAATATTCAGTTCGAGAAGGTCTTTAACAAAATCTCCGGAACTACTCATATTGAACATTTTAATTACGCCTTGATCGGTTTTATCATCTCCATCCTTTGTTCTGCCGTTTCGTTGCGCAATCCATACCGATTGATTCATCTTGGTAATCTGATATCTAATATAACGAGACATTTTGGAAGAACGATTCCAAAACTCTTTCATATCTTTACCTCTATATGCAATAAAAAGTTTATTGGATTTTGCAATAATCCGAATCATTTCAGACATTAATAAATTATCTCCGAAAGTTATGCCGGTTGTATTAAATTTATTTTGAACTAAAATAATCTGCAAAATTCCCGTATCTAAAACTATATCTCTGTGATTACTAATAAATAAATTAGCTTTTGAATGATCCAAATATTTTATACCGTCGCTGCTTAAACCGGTAGAAGTTTTGCTCATCAGTTGCATAACAACAGGAAACATCACTCGTCGCTGCATTTGATCGATAGTTTTTATCTGAAGAACTATGTTTTTAATTTTTTCTGCGGGATGATGCGGAAAAACGTATTTAAAAACCTCATAAAGATTTTTATCCTCAGCTAATTTTTGCATCGCTTCAGGTATTTCTTCATCGAAATACGGTCTAATATCATCAAAATTAATATCTTCCATACAATCAAATATCAATTGCAAATATAGTTGAAATTTACTAATTTTGCAATTTATATTTATCCCGTTTATAATCTAAATTATGGAAGAAAATAATGGCAAACCACTAATAGTGATAATTGGCGCCGGAACTTTCGGTACGGCATTAGCTAATGCTTTCAGTAAAAATCCGGATATTGTTGTACGACTTTTATCTATCGAAACGGAAGTGGTAGAAAGTATTAACCAAAAAGGCGTTAATACTGTATACTTTCCAAACATTCAATTATATCCGCAATTAAAAGCTACTACAAATAATAATATACTAAAAAAAGCGTCGGCAATATTGTTGGCAATTCCCTCATCTGCAATCATTTCATATTTAGACAGTTTAAAAGAATTTATTCCTGACGACGCAATAATTGTTAATTTAGCAAAGGGTTTCGGCGAAGGAGAAGTTATTATTTCTCAATACATTGCAGAAAATTATATAAATCCGATAGCTGCCATGAAAGGCCCATCATTTGCTATAGAAGTGATGAACAACATGCCGACAGGTTATACTTTCGGCACTGAAAATATTCAGAATTACGAAATATTCAAACTTTATGCTCAGCATACCAATATTCGTTTCGATTATACCAATGATATTCTCGGAGTTGAATTACTGAGTATTATGAAGAATATTTATTCAATTATTATCGGTGTTGTTGATGCGCACTATGATTCTGCAAACGTACGCTTTTTAGTTTCAACAAAAGTTTTTAACGAATTACGTAAAGCTCTCGTCACATTCGGAGGCTCCGAAGAAACAATTTTTAAATATTGCGGCTATGGTGATTTTCTTCTTACGTCTTTAAACGACCTTAGCAGAAACAGAACAATGGGATTGTTTATCGGTAAAGGATTTATCAAGGATCTTGTTTCCGACAACATAGTGCTTGAAGGAAAGCGTTCTTTAAATATTTTCTATAATGTATTGAAGAAAGACAAAATTGTTGATTTTCCTGAAAACGACTTCCCTATTCTTTTCGAGTTATATAAATTGATGAATAAAGAATACGATCAAAGAAAATTTATCTATAATATTGTAAATGTTTATTGATTATTTTATTCTATATATTTAATTTTCAAATCAATTTGGTTGGCTAAATTATGATATTTATCATGTAACTTAATAAATTCACTCGAACCGTAAGATTTCCGTCCATCATATTGAGCAAGTTCTTCAGCAGCAAATTCTTTTGAAGCAACAATATGTTCATCAAAAACATTTACTAACATTTGGTATATAGTCTTATATACCACTAAAGCTTGATAATAATCATCCCAAAGCTTAAAGGTATATTCCAAACTGTTATAAAGTTTATTCATAAAATTAAACTCAATTTTATTCTTTATCAAAAAGGGACAAACTACACCACCGTAAACCACTTTGAGTAATCCAAATAATTGATCCCCATATTCTGCTACTAAATTACCAGGCAATTCCATTGATCTTGTTAATGTTAAACCTACATAATAATCAATATCCGAATAATCATTATCTATTAAAAAAGCAGCATACCTTGCTGTTATATTTAAAGCACACAAATACAAAATAAGATGATTACCGCTTGAATCCTTTAGATATTCTTTTTCTATAGCTAAAGCCGAATTATACAAAATTTTATTAACACTTTCTTTATCATTATTTTTCATAAAATAATTAACAGCATAATCTAAGTATTGATCAAACATCTCATCATATACAGAAATATTCTCAATATCGTGTAAAAATTCTTTCAATTTCCAATCGACAGCAATCTCCAAACACTCTTTTGCTTCATCAAGTAACTTTAAATCAACTGAATACATATGTATTAGATATGCCGCAATATTAATTTTTCTACAATAATAACTATCAATAGTTGTTTCATTATCAGGCATATTTATTTCAATAGACAAAAACTTCTTAAAATATTTAATAGAATCGGCTGTTTCTGTAATTACATTAAAAATTCTACCAAGAATGTATGTCAATCTTGATTCACTTTTTTTGAAAAATATTTCATCAGGGAAAAGAAGGGATGCATCTTCACATAAACACACCGCTTTTTCTCCTAATTCGATCATATCTTTATGCAGATTTCTCTCTTCATATAAACAAATAATACATTCATAACAATATACAAGACATATATAAGCAAGTACACCATCCGACTCAAAGGCAATTTCGTTAATTAAATTCTTAACTATTACTTCAAGGGACTCTATTTTGTTTATAAATTCAATATCCTTATTTTCGTATATATAATTTATGTTATCTGTGAAATATTTGTATTTATTTATATCCATGAGTATTCAGATTTTAATTATTCGCTGTAATTTTCAAATTCTATCATATATTTTTGACCTAGTTTATCCTTTCCTATTAAATCACAGAATTCGCTTGCATCATAATAAGCATTCGCCAAATTATCTTTTGCATCTTCATCATCAGGATTCTCATCATATAAATCTAATCTAAGCTGAATCATTTTATCTAAATACTTCAGAGCATGTTTCTCTTGGTCAATATTTTGATAAAAATCTCTATAATTTTCATAAACATCATACAGATTATCATAATAATCCTGATCTTCTGTATCATCAATCAGTTTTTTGTATAAATCTTCACTTATTCCCAAAAACTTTTCTGTATTTTTTCTGTCTTCTTCGTACTTATAATATGTACCGATTAAATAATTACTATAAGCATATGCCGAATTTACCTCCTCTTCTTCATATTCGTCAAAAACATTTTTTGCTTTAGTTTGCATTTCTTTTAAAAGGACTTCATCTACAATGTTTTGAATTGTTATTTCTTTCGATGATAACATTTTATCTTCTACAAGCATTTCTTTTGCATTATCTAAATCAAAAACAATAAAGAAAATAATTGCATTAATAGAATCCATATATTTTTCAATTGCGTCGATATCAGAATCATTTTCTTTAAAATATTTTTCACTCAACTCACAATGTTTTTGCAAATAAAAATATTTTTCGGAATAATTATCTTTTTCATCGTAATATTCAATGATTTTTTCATACGCATCGAGAAGATCTTCAGGACCGGAATTCTCCAATTCTCTTTGAATTGCTTCCGAATAGTAATGAATCGATTTTAACAGATATTGTTCTCGGTTATCCTCCGAACAAACATCGCTTATTTTTAAATAAATATCAGCTAATTTTTCTATATCAATATCATTTGATGTTTGGCACATTAAAAGATAAATCGAATAATGTTCTAAAGACTTGATTTTATTATCGTCATTAGAATATACTAATCCAAGATAATAATGTAAGAGAAATAACATTATCATAGCATAATCATCTGAATTAAAAGGATATGAATTATATTTGATTTTTACAAATTTAATACCCGACTCAAATATTTTAATAGATTCTTTATAATCGTCAAAATAATATCGTATTAATCCGTATTTAAGAAACCAATCATTCATATTATTATAATACAAAGAGTTATCAGCATTAATAAACACTGCTAATTCTTTCTCCAACTTTCGAAATAAAATTATAATCAGATCTTTAATATTATTTTCATCTTCATCCTCGTCATATAAATCGTATAAGGCATCCGAAACATTATTAATAATATAATCGAAAACTTTGTTATTATCAGTATCAATAACAGCAAGTTTTATCATTTTATCAATCAAAGAATTGTCTTTGACTATTTCTTCGGCTAATATTTCTGAAATCTCATCACTTTCATCTTCTTCTAAGGATAAAAAATAATTAATAGCTTCTAAATAATTATTATTGTTTAATAAAGAAATTAAATGCTCAGTCATAATTCGATTAAAGTTTTGTTGTGTTAGAAATTAAAGTTTGCATTCAACAAAGAAAGCAATACTATTAAAGTAGTTAACCAATTTAATATAATAACAATCGTTATCTTTGATTCTTCCGGCAGCGAAATCAATTTTTTCCTTTTTATACACCTCACTACCTTTAATATCTTCGGCATAAATCTTAGGAATTTCTATATACAAATCTACAATTTTTTTTCGCGGATGCTTTTTTAAATCTAAAAATGCTAATGTATCATTTATACTTTTTTGAAATGATCTTAAAAATTCATAATCAAGTCCGAAAGCTTCATTCATAGCAAAAGCAATAATAGCATACAGCTCTCCGAATATTGTCAAGCAATCTTCTTGATAATCACGAACTCCGGGAGTTAATTGTCCTGAAAGTTTAAAACATTTTATACTTGTATTATAAAACTCATTACGATAAGCATCATTATGGGATAAGAAATAGGCATACATAATATTACTACGCAACTGAATCAGTAATGATAAAGGATTATTGTTTCTCGCAGTAATATCTATCCTTTCGAGTCCTTTTGTCATAATTAATTTGCCTCTTGCGAATAAATTTTCAGAAGGGTAGACTTTATATATCGTTGTCACTATTTCATCTATTTCTTTTGCAGTTTCTTTATCATCAACATCAAAAGAATATTCATAATATTTCCACTCCAATAAAGAATCTAAAAAATTATACGCGCTGGGATAATCTCTTAAACCATAATATGCTAAGTATTTGTTTTTCATAAGCAAGCATATATCATTTACATTTTGCTTATTGTACTTTATATCGGTTCCGAAAATATAATTATTGTAAACATCCAAATATTTTAATGCATCATTATATTTATTTTCGACACAAAATAAAACACCTAATTCTTTTGCACAATCGGCACGATTTTTCAACAATTCAGGCTCATCTTTATAAATTGTAAGATAATCATTACATAAGGCATAGGCTTTTTCATAATATTCCTTGTATATTTTATTATCTTCCGGATCTGCTTTCTGTGCCGTTTGTTGATACATATAAATTAAGTCCAGTGCCGACTTCAAATCATTATTTTTTGCGAGGATATCAACAGTTATACCTGCCAAACCATTAAAAAAATCCATATCGTAAGAAAAGATTTCCTTTTCAAAGTTTTTAATATTATCTGAATTTATGTCTTCGTTCATTGCATATCATTTTTAAATTCTTCATATTCTTCACTGAGCATTTCCGTCATGGCCATAAGATTATATTTCTTGCAAAAATCTATTGCATCAATATATGCAGAGGCAAGGTCTTCAATCAAAAATTCGTCGGTATAATCTTCTTCCAACATAGATGTCTTAATTTCTATCATTTCAGTAACCGCTTCATAAATAGCCTCAAAATTATCATTCACATTACCGTTTTCGGCATAGATGTTTCTCTTGCATGCTAATAAGATATACAGTTTATCGAGATAGTCAACATCATTAGCTTCATCTTTTAAATATTCTCTAATTATATCCTCACATTGAGAAAGATAAATCAGTGCTTTTTGAAAATCTTTATGAGAATAATTATATTTTCCCAAGAGTAAGTTAGTATCAATGAATCCTAATGAAATATCATTATCATCATATTTAACATATAGAGACTTTACATTATTATAATATTCCAACAAATAATCATAAATTTTGTTTTCGTCCAATGGAACTTTAATCTTTTCACTATACGTCTTACTTTCTTCATGGTACATTTCGATTCTTCTTTCCTCAAACAAATCCTGATTCAAAATTAAAAAGTTACAGAAATCGTAACCTGCAGACATATAATGAACCATTGTATAGATATTGGTAGAATCTATCTGAAGATCTTTAGTTGAAAAATCGAATTTTAATTTTAGAATAACATATTGGTGCGTATAGTCACTGTTCGAACCGTAATAACTTGCCAGCTCATCAAGAACTTCTTGAATATTATCAACAACAGGCTGAACGCCTTTATTATTAGCGTTTTTATTATAAAAATTATAATAAGCTGTTAATGCGTTAAATAAATAATAATCTTTATTTTCTTCTGCACAAACAACGGCAATACTTTTATATACAAAAGCTAAATCCAAATCTAATTCATCATTATCGGAATAATTTTTACTGTTTTCCAAATTATGCAGATAGGGTAAAAAATTATAGAGAGATTTTTCTTTATCATTCGTTTCTTTATATGCTAAACCGAGATTGAAATATATAAGATATAATGACGATAAAAGCGTTTCATTGTCTTCAATATTCAAATATTTCACACAAAGCTTCTTCGCGGTTTCCCATTGTTTTATTGCCTCGATATTATCATTGAAGATAAAACTATATCTGCCGAATTCTATATGCCAATTAACAATATCGTCTCTATAATAATTTTCATCGGATTTATATAATTTATACAGAGGTTCATCCAATCCTTTGTACAAATTTAGGATAGAAGTTTTTATAATATATGTTTCTTCGTCATCAATATAAGCATTAATTAATGCTGCGCAGAAGTCGAAAAGTACTTTGAGTATGACATTTATTTCATCAGCAGTATCAACTTCCGTCATCTTTATTACATTATCAATAATATCGTCATTTTTTGTTTCGATAAGATATTGGGTAATATTTTGTAATTCATTAGTGAGGTCGTCATTACTTAAGCTCATAAATAATTCTGCTGCCGATTGAATATCATTATTAATCAACAGTGAAAGAAGTTTGTTTTCCATAATGTTATCTGATTATTTTGAAACGGCGGCTTTAATATGCGGATGTGCTTGATAATCTTGCAAGGTGAAATCTTCGTATGTGAAATCGAAGATTGATTTTACATCTTTGTTAAGTATCATTTTCGGAAGTATGTAAGGTTCGCGTACAAGTTGTAATTCTGCTTGTTCTATATGGTTGTTATAAATATGAGCATCTCCAAGTGTGTGAATAAATTCTCCGGGTTCATAACCGGTAACTTGCGCCATCATCAAAAGGAGCAGAGCATAAGAAGCGATATTGAAAGGTATTCCTAAAAACACGTCACAACTACGTTGGTAGAGCATACACGACAGTTTGTTGTTTGCAACATAAAATTGGAAGAGTATATGGCAAGGCGGAAGCGCCATTTTATCAAGATCACCGACATTCCAGGCAGAAACTATGTGCCTTCTTGAATTAGGATTATTTTTCAATGAATTAACTACTTCTGTAATCTGGTCAATAATCCTTCCGTCGGAAGATTGCCAAGATCGCCATTGTGCACCGTATATTCTACCTAAATTCCCGTTTTCATCTGCCCATTCGTCCCAGATTGAAACTCCATGATCTTTTAAGTATTTGGTATTTGTGTCACCATTAAGAAACCAAAGGAGTTCATATATAATAGATTTCAGGTGAAGTTTTTTTGTTGTCAGAAGAGGAAATCCTTCGGAAAGATCAAAACGCATTTGATGGCCGAACACGCTAATAGTTCCGGTACCGGTTCTATCATCTTTCACAACACCATCGGAAAGAATTCTACTTAATAAATCTAAATACTGTTTCATATAAAAATATGTTTAATCGTTTATTTGGCGCCAATATGAATATTTTGTATATCATATCGGGCTTAATATTTTATTTTAAATAAATTACCCTAATAACATTCCCATGATTATTGATGATAGCAAAGCTGTTACAGCAGCAGTAAACAAAGCCAACATGCCGAACTTAGCAAGTACGTAACGTTTATTTGGAGCTAAAGAACCGATACCACCTATTTGAATTCCAATGGAGCTGAAGTTAGCGAATCCGCAAAGTAAATAAATTGCCATTACAGTTCCTTTAACTGATAATGAGCCAGACGCAATCATTCCTTGCAAAGCGCCATAACCAACAAACTCATTAACAATAGTTTTTATTCCTAATAATTGTGCCAATTCAAGTACATCTCCCGATGGAACGCCAATGAGCCACATCAAAGGAGAAAGTGCATATCCTAATAAAAATTCCAGAGAAAATTTTTGATAAGGAGTATTGGCACCAATCCAAGTATTAAGAGTTGTCCAGTCGCCAATTTTTCCGAAAGTAAAATTAATAAATGCTATCAATGCTATGAATACCAGAAGCATTGTAGCAACGTTTACAGCGAGTTTCATTCCTTCTATAGCGCCGCCTGCAATAACATCAAGGGTATTGGTTTTCTTCTCTTCTTTTTCAATTTTAACAACTTCCGAAGGATCGGTATTGGCAGGGAAAATAATTCTACCGATTACAACGGCCGCCGGCGCAGCCATCACTGATGCAGCAAGAAGATGTTTGGCAAAAGCAACTTGTAAAACCGGATCATTTCCTCCAAGCAGCGCAATATAGGAAGCCAAAATACCTCCGGACATTGTTGCCATACCTCCTACCATTACCATAAATATTTCAGCATCTTTGGCATTAGGAAGATAATGCTTGACAATCAAGGGCGCTTCGGTTTGTCCGAGAAAAATATTTCCTGCCAAAGACAAGCTTTCAACTCCGGTTAATCCCATTATTTTTGAAAAGAACCATCCCAGCCATTTTACAACAACTTGTATAATTCCCCAATGAAATAACAAACTGGTTATTGCGGAGAAAAATACAATAGTAGGCAAAACATTAAATGCAAAGACATAACCAATAGATTCACCCATCAATCCTCCCATCAAAAACTTCATACCTTCGGCTGCGGAGCGATTTACATAAACGAATATTTTTCCGAAGAATTCAAAGATTGTAGCAACAAAAGGAACATACAGAATACAAATTGCTATTATTATCTGGAATGCGAGAGCACTAAAAATATATTTCCATTTTATAGCTTTCCTGTCTCTGCTCAACAACCAACAAATAAATAGAATGACTACAATACCGAGTATAGCTCTTAACACACCTTTGAAAGTTATATTAGGTTTTAAGGAACTAATAGTATCATATAATTTATTGTTAGAATCAACCTGAATAGAATCATCAGCAGGCTTTACGACCATTACCTTAGTGGTATCGGCTTCATCCGAAATTTCGGCAGAAACGCCAAGCACTCCATGAGATTGTTGTGCAAAAATATTAGCATTTTCACTATTTGTAAACATTCCTATAAACACTGCAAGTACGCAAATGGCAGCTATAACATAAGAAAGTTTTTTTAAGAAAGGTTTTTTTAGTATTTTCATCATAATTTTTTATTTCTAGCATCTCTTAATTTTGCAGCATATTTATAATTTTCATTTTTCAAAGCCAAGTCAAGGCGAATATTTATCTCTTCTAAAGATAATTTCGATAATTTTTCAGCATTACCAAATTCATCAACAATAATATCATCTGTTCTATCATTTGTAGATAAACCTGCAGTATCATCAGAAAAAAGAATCTTATTAATAAAACCCTTGGGTAATTCCGAAGCAACTTCCTCCAATACAATATCTTCACAAAAAATATCGGCATGATATTTAAATGCAATAATTAACGCATCTGAAGGACGAGCCTGTTCAATTATTAATTGGTTTCCATCCTTATCAAAAAAATACATATAGCAGTAAAATAATCCGTATTCATACTTATGAATATAGACATAGTCTAATTTACAGAAAGATTTTTGAACAAATTCGCAGAAAGAATCATATATATCCGGACGGATATTTCTATTTCCATTAATTACCAAATTGATATTTTCAGCCGCTTGTATAGTAATTGTAATAGGAAGTTCTCTTTCGCCCGAAAACTCTTTTAATATTAAAATAGCAGCATCATCGGATTTATCACTTGAAATTATCTCTTTAAATACTAAACGAATCATTAAAATTTTATAAAAAATATTAGCAAACGCAAATTTAAAAAAAATCTTCAATATTTCTTTAGTTAGATATTTTTATTTATTTTTGCCAATTATTGTAATTTATAATCAAATTATAATCATTATTAATTTATTAAATTAAAAAGTATTATGAAAAAATTTCTACTTATTACACTTATTCTTTTTCTCGGTACAACTGCTTTTTCACAAGCAATTGACATCAATTCTGCTAAATACTATGCACAACAATGGTTAAATATTGCAAATAATGAATCTGCAGAAGATTTAATTTGCGTTTACACTCATTCTAATGGTGAAAAATCACAAGATTATTTTTATATTTTCAACAGTAATGCAAACAAAACATTTATAATTGTTTCCGCTGATGAAAGAGTTTTACCAATTTTAGGATATTCTGACGAAGGATGTTTTGATACAAATAATTTTCCTCCCAATATGAAAGCATGGTTAGATGGTTATGCCGCTGAAATGGATTATATCTTTTCTTTAGATAATATTGAAAAACATCCTGAATGGCAAAGCATTTCGGAAGGCAATATAAATAAAGGAACAGATGCTGTTGAACCATTAATAAATTTACATTGGGATCAATCGCCACATTACAATGCACTTTGCCCCGGCAATAGTGTTACTGGATGTGTTGCTACCGCTATGGCAATGATAATGAAATACTGGAACCATCCTGTAAAAGGATATGGCCAATCTTCATATTATCATTCAACTTATGGTATTTTATCTGCTAATTACGATACAACATTTTATCAATGGGATCAAATGCCAATTCAGGTTACTTCTCCGAATATTGCCGTTGCAACTCTTATGTATCATTGTGGAGTTAGTGTCCGTATGCAATATGATCCGAGCGCAAGCGGTGCATATACTACAGATGTAGTTTATGCTTTAAAAACATATTTTGGTTATCAAAGTCAGTGTACTCATAAAAATAAAGAAGACTATTCAATCACTGATTGGGAAAATATGATGAGAGCAGAACTGGATCTGGGAAGACCAATGCAATATCACGGCAGCGATGTATCATATGGTGGGCATTCATTTAATTTAGACGGATATAATGATAATAACCAATTTCATTTCAATTGGGGTTGGAGTGGTAGCGGAAACGGATATTTCACAATATCTAATCTCAATGTAGGTTGGTATCAATTTAACTCCAATCAGGGCGTTGTAATGAATATTGAACCTAATTGGGATATAATTTGTAATGAGGCTCAAAATTTAGTTGGAAATATTAACGGTTCCACCGTAACACTTACATGGGATGCTCCTGAAGAAAGCGATCTTACTTTAGAAGAATATGAAATTTATAAAGACGGTATAAAAATTGGAACAACAACAGAAACTTCTTTCACAGAGGAAAATATTAGTTTCGGAGAATATGAATATTGTATTAATGCCGTTTACGATAATGGATGTGTATCACCATATAAAGTTTGTACAACTATCAACAGTACGGCTTGTTTACCTCCTGCTGATTTGCAAGCTATTGCGGATAATTCAACAGTAAATTTATCTTGGACTGCCCCCGCGAATTCTCCAAACTTAGACGTTTATAAAATTTATCGTTTAGATGAATTTATCGGAGAAACAATTGAAACCGAATATACCGACGAAGATCTTGATAATGGTAATTATGAATATTGCGTAATTGCTATTTATAATGAAATATATGAATCCGATGAGATTTGCGATGATGTTACTGTATTTACAGTAGGTATTATTAACAATAATAATGAAATAAAAATCTATCCGAATCCCGCAAGTGATTATATAAATATTGAAGCTGAAAATATTACAGAAATTTCAATAATTGACATAAGTGGAAAAACTGTAAAAAACATACAAACAAAAAGTAATCAAATCACAATTACCACAAGTGAACTCTTAGATGGTATTTATTTCCTTAAAATTACCTTTGAAGATAATAAATCTGTTTACAATAAATTTATTATAAATAATTAGTGTTAATATCTTTTTGTTCCTAAATTAATCCCTTAAAGGAGAAAATAATCAATTTCTTCTTTAAGGGATTATAATTTATATGGAGTTTAATTTGCGAAATTAAAATTTAACTCTGAAGGAAAAAACGGTGGACTATAAGTTTGACTATTATACCCTCCTTGATTTGTTCTCACTTCCAATAAAAACTCTTTATCTGCAGGTACTTGAACTGTAACTTCACCACAAAATGGACCTCCTACAAAGCCATACAAATTAACTGTGTAAACTTGATCTGCAACTGCAGATATCCATGGATCATCACCACTTGATAGTTCTGTCGGCCATTTAAAAGTAAGTGTTGCTTGACTTGACGACGAAGAACACACCGAAATTTTTATAGTGTGTGACCTTACCACTGTTTTAGTTTCTTCTGTCCCACTCAATCCGGCAGCAAAAACAGAAGTTGAAATTAATAGCATTGTTAAAAATGCATACAAATTGTTTTTTTTCATAATCTAATTTTAAGTTAATAAATTTATTGTTTGTATTAAAAATATAATTAAATTTTTAATCTAATTATCCAACTGTTTATGGGATCCGACCATCTAATTGCCTGTTGGGCATACCATAATAACTAACTGTGTGTATCTCTTCCGAATATTCAACATAAATATTAGTTTGTACTGGCAACCACCATATTGGATTAATTGTTTGTCGTTGATATATAGTTACACCATCCTTTATACCATCAACAGTAGTTATAATATAACTAGAAATATTTTCCGTTGCCCCTACCCATTCTACTTTTACTGACACCACAGAATTGGGCTCATGTGTAATATCCGGAAAATCTTCAACATAAGTATAAAAAGAAGACGAAGATGTAGGTAGTGTTATTTGCCCAAATATTGTTATTGAGGTAAATAGCATAAATGAAAATATTCCCCAAACTTTAAATTTTTTCATAAATAATCGTTTCATAAAAAATACTTTACCTAAAATCAAATGTTACATTTTGTACGGCACTGGTAAAACTCTGTTGAGCATATCTTCCTGAATCTGTCATTACAATAACTGTGACAATTACAGAATTAGCATCTACCCAAAAATAGTCGCTTCCTACATGTGCTCCGTAATTGAGATCACCATACTTAACTTCGATTTCTTTTATTTGAAGGAGTTCTTTACCTATAGGGTTAAGCGCATACTTTACATTAACAGTTGCTGTAGTTATCTCCGGACATATTATTGTTACATTTGTTGCAACGTAATTTTGTCCGTAAACTACACTTGAAATCATAAATAATATTAGAAACACTAATAAAGTCTTAAATCTTTTTATAATTTTATTTTTTAATGAATAATTAATTGTCGTAACAAAATTACAAAACTATAAACGACTTTGGAGTGTTTTTTATAAAGCATAGTCTTAATTACAGGCAAATGTTTTTAAAAGGTAGGCTAACATTATCAAATACTTATGTGATATTTTTCATAAAACACAAAAATACTATCATTTCTTTTGTTAAAAATTAATCCTCAAACCTTAATGAATCTTAAAGAATAAAATTTAAATGAAATATTTAATACTAATTTATGAAACAATAAAAACTTACCGCTTACATATAAAAATTTTATTAAAAATAATTGTTTATTATTTCCAAGTAACAATTAAGTTAGATCGGCAATTTTAGTAGAATAATATCATCCCTATCTTTTTTCAATCATAAAGTTCATTTAAATACCTAAAAACCAAAATTGCACACTGAAAAAATTGTTTTTAAATGTTCATTTTGATTCTTAATCGTAGGTAATTGCTTAATTGTCGTTTGATTGGTGAGAGTATTTTCCGCAAATAAACGTTTCTAAAAGCCTCGACTTCAATGAATATTTTTCGATACCTAATTTAACGTAGTTAATGTAAGGCATTAGTTAGTTAGTTAGTTAGTTAGTTAGTTAGTTAGTTAGTTAGTTAGTTAGTTAGTTAGTTAGTTAGTTAGTTACTTACTTACTTACTTAGTTAGTTACTTAGTTACTTACTTTCATTTTTCAGCGTTTTAATTTAAACCGGGCAGGTTGCAAGAACCTGTCCGGTTTTTTGGTATTAAAATTTTTTCAGCCTGGTTTTTGTCTCCTCAATTGTTTCATCATCTTTTTTGAAAAGAATATCCACACATTTATCTTCAACTTTTTTATAGCCAGAGACTACTCCATTTTCTATTTTTTTATAACCCGAAACGGCTCCGTTTTCAATCAGTTTATAGCCTGCAACGATTCCATTTTCTATGAGTTTGTTTGCTCTTATTATACGTTTAGTCATTTCAATCTCCTTTTTATTATTGTTATTATTATTGGATTGTGCTCTGATTTCACCCATTACCGTCAATCCTGCGGCAATGGCTAATGCCAAAATTAATTTTACTTTCATTTTGACCTCTTTTTTATAATGTTTTAAAATCGCTTGGGTCTTTGAATATATTTCCTTTTGCCAATACCGTTCCGAAAACATCCGGATATGCTTTGAATTGACGTACCGAAGTGCCGCCAAAACCATTTGTTAGTGCCTTTTTACGACCATCTTTGTAAGTAAAGGTACCTTGCGGTTTGTCCCAATTTAGTGTGCAAACCGGTGTGCTTGGAACCTCTCCTGTAACTCCCCAAACAGTTGCTCCGATGGCATTGGCGGTAAATTCGAGAATACCTGCTTCTACTTCCATCGTAATTTTGTAATGCATTGGCATAAAAGCACCCAACGCAGGTAAAAACGCCCATTCACTATGTTCAATATTAAAATTGCCGACCGGAAAAGATTGTTTTTCTTCAGTCAGATTAAGAACCATATCTTTAATTCCCATCTTCATTTCGTACATACTGCCAAAAACCTCATCAAAGTGAAACCACATCCAATCTTCCCAACCACCAATTTCAGCAGCTGAAGAATCGACTGCAATATACCGTTCACGAACTCCGGCTCCTTTAATGTTGATTTTTTTACCGTCGATTGTTAAAGTGCCTTCCACCACTCCCGACCAGTTATAGCCATAGGCAATACTGTGCGGAGTGAGATATGAGGGTTCTTCTTTACCGTACCAAAGCGGGCAACCTTTTCCATAATGAACAAATTCGGCTTTGATTCCCTTTGCTTTGTCCTCAACGTTGTAATGCCAACTGTTGTCATCTTTACAGATTAAGTTAAAATCACCAAGTTGCACCAATACCTCTTTGTCTGTTTTGCTCACTTTATGTGAACCGCCAGGTAATACAGTTCTGCCAGTGACACCAACTTCCGGAAAATCTGCAAGTTTGTAAATGGAACCCGGGACTTGAATAACTTTTCCGGTTTTCCAGCTACATTCAATATTCCACATATCCACACCTTCGTGTGCAAGAATAAGTAGCGCTGTCCCAAACCAATAGGTATTGCCGTCGTCTCCGTATGCCACAAACGAACACAACCAGTCTAAGAATCCTCTTTCCTCGCCACCTTGCGGTATTCCGCGTGCTTCTGTTTCCAAAGTAACCTCAGGGCTACTTACTACTTTCACTTTTTTAATCATTTTAATCTCCTTTCTAATTATAATTTTTTGATAAATAATTTTTTTGATATCGTTCTGCGTGCCAGCGCCCTGTTTTTTGTGTCACATCTTTCTTTGTGAAAAATGGTTTTATTCCTTCAGTTTTATAGATAATTTTCAATTCATCCAAAAAAGAAAGAAATGTTTTAATATATTTCTCGCCATCAATATTTTGAATGATTGAAACGCAAAATTTCCCACCCGCACAAATCATATCCAAACTAATTCCAGTTTCGCCGCCGAGGAGAAACACTGCATCAACAAAATCGTTGCATTCCCCAAAATCAAACCTGCCTAAATAACTCACAACATAAGTATTGATAGTCATTGTGTCGAAAAACGACATGAACACTTTTTTTTCGTCAAAACTGTTCATAGTGTCCAATTTGTCGCTCAAATCAATAAACGAATTGGCGACGGCTCTTACATAATTCGACTCTCGCTGCTCCGTTAATGCCCGCCGCATGTCAAAGCAAACCTTCCTGATTTCAGCTGTTTTATCAGTGGCACAAAATGGCAAATAGATACTTCTGACACAATTTTTATGTGTGTTGGGTAGTTCGAGTTCCTGCCGCATATCGGCTGCAACACTCGTTACAATAGGCTTGTCTATATCCTCATTATTTAATACAATGGACTTCGAAAATAAGTACGACAGCAACACAACCGGTGTAGCTTCGACACTTTTTGCAAAATCAATAAACGCCTTTTCGTCAATTTCAATGTCTTGGCGACTGCGGTCAGGTCTTTGGTGTGCGCACTCGGGCAAAGCAAATCCATCGCGAATAACTGTAGGTGGCACAAAATCATCAACGGTATATTTTTGCTCAAACGGTTCGAATGTTTCGCCGTCTAACATTGTGGAGTCAGACTTCCGAATATGTTCTGCCTTAAATTTCTTATTTTTGGCAATGCAGAAATAATAATAAATTAATGTTTCGATAAAAGGTTGAATCCCACGTCCATCGCAAATGGCGTGGTGAAACGATACATAAATGTGTGTGCCGTCGTACGAAACCTCAATCAAATGATAACCTGCCGCCATACTTCCAAGCCGGTTAAACCTTTTTTTGCGAACAATCATCGAAATATCCGTGTTGTCTGCAAGATAAAAATCACCGTTTTTTTCAACCAGTTTTCCGGCAAAGTACGGATACCTTTTAATTGTTTGGGTTAATGCACGAGTAAGGTAGCAACCCCAGACTTCTTCTTTGATTATCACATCAATAATGGTACTATTCATCCCATTTGCACGATAACAAAACGGTTGTCCTGACCTTATTTTTTGCGCTTTAATTTTTTTCATTATGAAAATATTTTTTACACTGCAAAATTATATCGGCTTTTGGATTTTCAAAAGGGCAAAAATTCGACAAAATTGGGATATTAGCAGAATATATAGAAATATATTGGTAAATAATACCTTTAAAATAGCCCATAAGTCTAATCACAATATTTTTTAATTGAAAAATATGTACCTTTGTCGAAAATATTTTGATATGATAAAAGAAATTACGCCGCTTACGTGGCAAACAAATTTTAAAAGCAATATAGATTTTGACATTCAGTCTATTGAAGAAGATTTTATGTTGTTCGACAATGTGAAAGTGTTTCCTGCATTTGCTTACCCGTTCAAGGTTGACGTCACAACATTTATCATTTGCACCAAAGGTACGGCACGCGGAAAAATCGGATTAAAATCGTATGAAACTACTGCACCTTGTATGATTACATTACTTGCTGACGAAATTCTACAACACGAATATATCAGCGATGATTTTGAAGGCCATTTTATTGTCATGTCGAAACGAATGACGGACAACCTGTTGCCGGATATTCAGGAACGCTTGCCTGTTGCGCTTTCGGTACGTCAAAATCCGTCTATACTTCTCAATGAAGACGATTTGAATTTGTTGAAAGGCTATTACTATATGCTGAAAAGAGTAGTTGAAATGATTGAAAATCCTCACCGTAAAAACATTGTGCAGCATTTAATGATCGCTTTTTATTATCATTCGAATTCGGGATTGCGTAAAACTCAGCAACAAGAGAGCCTGCCTACAAAACAAAATGAATATGTAGAGCGTTTTCTGACGCTTGCTGAAAAGTACTACAAGTTAGAACGACAAGTGGGATTTTATGCCGAAAAATTACATATCACGCCCAAATATCTGTCGCAAATAATCAAGACAAATACTGGCAAATCGGCAAATGATTGGATTGACGATTATGTTATGCTCGAGGCAAAAGCGCTTTTGAAATCGTCAAAGCTGACTATCCAACAAATCAGTGACGAATTCAACTTTGCCGACCAATCTATTTTTGGTAAGTATTTTAAACGGATTGAAGGCGTATCACCAAAAGAATACAGAGGAATGTAAATATCAAATGAGCAAACTCCAAATAACATTTTTTTATTTGTGTTAAGTCATGTACAGAGTGATTGATTAAATCTCACTTTGCATTTATAGTTGAAGTGTTTTGCGGTTTTCCTTCATAACAATTGTTGATATTATTTCTACTGTTCGCGTTTCTTCTCAACAATTAAATCGGTGCAGACTTGGTTTGTTGAAGCATTTTTTAGGGTGATTTCGCAAAACCAATGAATACCACGCCAATAGCTTATTCCCAGCAAAGCCTGCAGGCTTTTTTACTGATTTTGTTTAGTGCTTCAGCTTTGGTTTGTTTTGGGGTTTATTTGCCGATACAGAATCTGCCAAATATCTCACCAAGAATATCTTCGGAAGATATTTCTCCTGTTATACTTCCTAAATGATATAGGGCATTTCTTAAATCAATAGCTATTAAATCTGTCGGAACCTTGTTGCTGAATGATTCTTTTACGGAAAGTATAGAGTCTAATGCTTTCAGCATGGCCTCGTAATGCCTTGTATTAGTTACTATTGTAGTTCCAGAAATCTTTTTTTGTTCTACGTAATCGCAAATTTGTTCGGTTATCAAATTAATATTCTCACGTCTTTTAGCGGAAATAAATATTGTATCTAAATCGACTAAAGTTTTAAACCATTTTGGCAACTCATTCACTTCATCAACTTTGTTTCCAACTAATATCCACTTCTTTGATTTATCTTCAAGATGTTCTGAAAATTCTTTAAGTTCATTTAAAACTTCCAATTCATCTGTATTACTTAAATCTATTATATGCAAAATTATTTCAGCATTGTTGATTTTTTCAAATGTCCTTTCAATTCCGATCGATTCAATTGTATCGGTAGTTTTATGCAAACCCGCCGTATCAATAAACCTGAACAAATAACCGTTAATGTTAACAACATCTTCAATAGCATCGCGTGTAGTTCCGGGAATATCGGAAACAATTGCTTTTTCTTCGTTTAATAAGATATTTAAAAGTGTTGATTTTCCGGCATTAGGCTTTCCGATAATTGCAACGGGGATACCATTCTTCAAGACATTTCCCAATTCGAAAGATTTTATCAAGGAATCTAATTCATATTCTATTGTATTTATCAACAGAAACATATCTTCACGATTAGCAAATTCAACATCTTCTTCACTAAAATCCAATTCAAGTTCAAGTAATGACGATAAAGTAATCATTTTATCTCTTAATTCTTTTATTGAAGATGAATAACCGCCGCGTAAATGTTTTATTGCAATATCATGAGCTTGTTTATTTTCTGAAAGTATGAGGTCTGCAACCGCTTCAGATTGGGCAAGATCCAGTTTATTGTTTTTATATGCTCTAAATGTAAACTCACCAGGCAGAGCTACTCTCGCACCGTTTGATACCAAACTTTCTAATATCTTTTGCTGAATGTAGATTGAACCATGACAATATATCTCTATCATATCTTCACCCGTATAACTTTTTGGTGCCCGGAACATACAAATCATCACTTCATCAAGTATTTCTTCATTGTAGAATATTGTTCCGAACTGCATTGTTGCATGTTTCAAAACTTTATCATTCGCCGGATGAAATATTTTAGAAACGATATTCAACGATTCTTCACCGCTAAGTCTTAACACGGCAATTGCACCGTTTCCCTGAGGAGAAGAAATGGCACAAATCGTATCGGAATTTAAATAATCAAACATAGTTATATATTTATTTATCAACAAATTCAAAAGCACCAATATCCGGGGCATCATCACTTATTCGCGAATTACCGTCAAAATCGCTGGTAATATTCAATGCAGGAGATTCATTAACAACAGACAACGAACCATTATTAACAGCAGGAGATATAATAGAATCTAATCTATAGTTGAGCAAATACTTATCTTTAAATATCGGATCTTCATTTCTAATACAATCAGTAAAATAATCTGAAAATTTATCATATTCAGCATTTGAAATTTTCACAAGTGAGTTTTCTATCTTAATCTGATTATTAGTCGGAGCGCTTTCCAATATTCCTATATTAAATTCATTATCACGACTTCCATAAATAATACAATTTCCGAAATAACCATCCAATTCACCATAATAATACGTATTTCCACTTAGATAAAAATTACTTAAGTAAACAGAAGACACGTCGCTCCTTCCTTTATAGTAATTTGCAAAAGTACAATTACGAAAATCATACTGTCCGCCCATAGACAGATACGCGAGCTGACCCTTACAGGAACTGAAAACACAATTAGCGGCATAAATCGCATAATTCATTGAAAAAATTCCTGCACTCGACATATTATGTATTTCTACATTATTCAATATCAAAGCATTATTCATCGGTTCATCAAGTGTTTGTACATGAATACCAACCAATCCGTTTTTTATTACTGCATGATGAAATTCATTATTTTCACTTCCTTCATTAATCCATATCTTTTCCCATTGTCCGGGAATAGAATCATACCAAGATTCCAATCTATCTCCTTCAAAAACGACTTTATCATCGGCCGTACCTAAGACTTTAATTGTTCCGCCTTTATAAACCCAAATACCGCCGTTTGAGTGGAAATGCACGTGAGTTCCGGCTTCTATAATTAGCGTTCCCGTTGAATCGACAACAGCATAACCGTAAACTACGTAAGGCTTTTGGGAATTCCAGACAACAACATTATTAGAATCGGCAACAATTTTATAAGAGGGCAATCCTTCGCGGAAAGTATCGGCAATAATATAGTTTGCATCTTGTCCCCAAGCAAGTAATTTAACATATTGTCGCGATTTTTCCAAACTGAAACAAATCGAATCTTCGACAATCAAAGGTGAATTGACATTATTAGGGTCAATTCTAACTTGAGCAAATATATAAATACTATCATTCGGTTCTATTTGAACATCTTCAAAAGCATATCCGGAAACGCCATTAACATTAATATTATATTGCGATTGCTGTCCGCCGGCTACATGAATATTAGAAATTATAATATAATCATCCGTGTTATTATACACTTTTAAAGTGCGCATAGAAGAACCTTGCGTTGTAAAAACAGTATCAAACATTAAAGTATCGGCAGAAAACTTTAATTCGGCATCGCGAATATAACCGGCATTATCACATGAAAATAATGCAAATAAAGAAATTGAAAAAAGTAAGGGAATAAGTCTTTTATACATCGTTTTTAATTATAAAATGCAAATTTAATTATTTCTTTTTGATAACGTTGTTATGGCGGTAATAATTGTCCGGTAAGTCTGTTCATAATAAGTTTGAAGTTACATTGAATACTTGTATGTTTTACAGTCACAATATTTCCATACATCATGTTACTTATCAGTATTTATCACAAATAATTATTTTTGTTAAAACCATTGTCATATCCGAAAAATTTGTATCTTTGCACTCCGAAAATCGGTTCCGTAGCTCAGTCGGATTAGAGCAACAGCCTTCTAAGCTGTGGGTCGCGCGTTCGAGTCGCGCCGGAATCACAAACCAAAAGGCTGTCATACAAAGACAGCTTTTTGCATTTTATGCCGTAACTATGAATCCTGAAACCGCTACAATCTTAGAAAAATATCAAAAATATTTTGAGAATCCTGAATTTATTGAAAACGACCCGATTTCAATTCCTCATAAATTTTCAAAAAAAGAAGATATAGAAATCGCCGGATTCTTATCTGCAACAATTGCATGGGGTAATCGAAAAGCAATAATCAATAGTTGCAACAATATGATTGAAAGAATGGACTATGCTCCTTACGATTTTATCATCAATGCAAATAATAGGGATATTTCTGTTCTGAACGGATTTTATTACAGGACTTTTCAAGAATGTGACATTTTTTACTTTATTCAATCGTTGAGTAATATATACAGGAACCGCGCAGGAATGGAAGAAATTTTCCTAAAAGGATATAATTCTTCTGATACTGATAAGATTAAGCACGCTATATCCTATTTCCGTGAAGTTTTTTTTGAGACTGAATTTCCTCAAAGAGTTACAAAACATGTTGCAAATCCGATGAAAGGTGCTGCGGCAAAACGTATCAATATGTTTTTACGCTGGATGGTAAGAAGTAATGATAAAGGCATCGATTTTGGAATCTGGAAAAATATTTCCCCTGCCGATTTGATTATTCCTTTGGATGTGCATGTAGGAAATACGGCAAGAGAACTCGGACTATTTAACAGTAATGCCAATAATTGGAATGCTGCCGAAATAGTTACAAACGAACTAAAAACTCTTGATAATAATGATCCCGTAAAATATGATTTCGCACTTTTCGGTATCAGCAATTCAAAAATCATTTTGTAGATGAGTGAAAAAGAATATAAAATCTTTTTTTCAAAAATCATTGACATCAATGATCTTTCGATGTTTCTTGCAGAAGAAGATTGGGAGTATTTAAGTAAATTCAATAATAAGATTGTTAAATCGCGATCCGCAACTGCAAGATATTTAATAAGAAAATATCTTCAGGAAAATTTCCCTGATAACTATGCAGAATTTCGTATAGACTTAGAAAGCGGAAATAAACCTTTTTTTGAGAATACTGATACGTTACATTTCAGCATAAGTCATTCCGCCGAGATAGTTACAGTTTTATTTTCCAAGTCCAAGTGCGGAGTAGATATTGAAATAATAAAAAGCTATCGTAAAGATATTGCCGAAAAATTCTTTCATAAAAAAGAATTTGAATATTTGGAATCAATTACGGACACAAAGAATCAGTCCGAAGAGTTTTATCGGATATGGACAGTAAAAGAAGCTTTCCAAAAACTTAACGGCGAAGGAATTTTCGGCGGATTATCAAGTTTTTACGTAGACGAAAAGTGGCAAATAATAAATAAATATGATATAATAGAGGATGTTACGATTATATCCGAAAAGAAATTATTTGATAATAATTTGTATTATTGTACATCAATAATTACTTAAAATTCGAGATTTGTAAATCCACATCAAAGTATATTTATTCATTATTTTAAATAACCGATAAGATTACAAATTATCAAGATTTACATAATTAATTTAAATAAGCAAATTTCCTTATTTATTATGCATCATCTCTTTAATCGCTTCCGCCAATCTTTTTATTCCTTCTTCAGCAGTTGATTTATCAGAATAAGAAAAATTAATTCTCATAGTATTTCTTCCACTGCCATCGCAGAAGAATGTATAACCTTGAACAAAAGCTACCTTCTTTTCTATAGCTTTAAAAAACAATTCGTCGGAATCAATATATTCCGGCAGCGTTACCAAAAGGAATAATCCGCCTTCAGGATGAGTCCAGCTAACTCCTTTAGGAAAATATTTTTCAAAACAACGTATGATATTATTCCTTTTATCTCTGTATTCATCTACAATTTTACCGATATTTTTATTGAATAAACCTTTGTGCAAATACAATCCGGCAATTTTTTGAAGAAAGGCCGAAGTACATAAATCGGCAGTTTGTTTAGCCTGAACGAATTTCTCCAAAACATCTGCATTAGCAATAATCCAACCGAGGCGAAATCCGGGGCAGAATGATTTTGAAAATGTTCCCAATGTAATAACCAAACCTTGGTCATCTAAAGCATACAGCATTGTTTGCGGCTCTCCGTCGAAACGAATTTCTCTGTACGGACTATCTTCAACAACTAATATTTGATATTTTTGAGCAATAGCAATAATTTCCTTTCTGCGAGAAACCGGCATTGTTATTCCTGCAGGATTCTGAAAATCAGGAATCAAATAAATAAACTTCGGAGCTTTACCTTTATTTTTAAGTTCTATGATTTGTCTTTCCAATTCTTCGGCATTCATTCCATATTTATCAGGTTTTATTCCGATAAATTGTGCACCGTAAACCTTAAACGCATTTAAACCGCCAAGATATGAAGGAAGTTCGCAAATAATAATATCACCCGGATTAATAAAAATTTTCCCAAGTAAATCCAAAGACTGTTGCGAGGCAGTAGTAATTACAAAATTATCACGAGTAACCTTACAACCTTCCTCTGTATATCTTTTCACTAGTTCATCTCTTAAAAGGTTATCACCTTCGGTGGTTCCGTATTGCAAAGCAGCGGCGCCGTCATTCATAATTACCTCATCGGATATCTTTTTAATATCATCATAAGGAAAAGAAGTAGGAGAAGGTAATCCGCCCGCAAAAGAAATAATATCCGGTTGCTGAGTAAGTTTCAAACACTCGCGGATTGCAGAGCGTTCCATGCGTTTTGCTTCATTCGAAAATAAATTATCAATATTTATCATAATTTTAGAAATTTTCTACAAAGTTACAATTTTTTATTTGAAATAATAATTATCTTTGCTTTTTAAACCTTAAAATTAGATATAATGAATATTGAATGGGGAAACCTGCCTTTTGGTTATTACAAAACCGACTATAACATCAGATGTTACTATAGAAATGGTAAATGGGGAGAGTTAGAAGTCTCATCATCAGAGTATATTCCTATGCATATGGCAGCAACTGCCTTACATTACGGCCAAGAAGCATTTGAAGGATTAAAAGCTTTCAAAGGCAAAGACGGTCGCATCAGAATTTTTCGCTGGGATGAAAATTGGAAACGCTTAAACAATTCTGCCGAAGGTATAATGATGCCAAAAATTTCTAAAGAACTTTTCGGCGAAGCTATTAAAAAAGTCATAAAATTAAACGAAGAATATGTACCGCCTTACGGAACGGGAGCTTCTTTATATTTACGTCCTTTATTAATAGGTACCGGTGCACAAGTAGGTGTTAAACCGGCAGTAGAATATTGTTTGATAATTTTTGTAACTCCGGTCGGACCATATTTTAAGCAAGGTTTCAAACCTGTAAAGGTTCAGTTGGTCAGAGATTACGACAGAGCCGCTCCTTTGGGCACAGGTCACATTAAAGTTGGCGGAAACTATGCCGCAAGCTTACGCGCTTCTGAAAGAGCACATGCTGAAGGCTATTCAACAGTACTATTCTTAGATGCTAAAGAGAAAAAATATATTGACGAAGCCGGTCCTGCAAACTTTTTCGGAATTAAAAACAATACCTATATAACTCCAGATTCGGTTTCGATTTTACCTTCAATTACCAATATGAGTTTGAGAATTATTGCCGAGGATCTCGGGTTAAAAGTTGAACGCAGACATGTTGCTGTTGATGAGTTAGGTACATTTGACGAAGCCGGTGCTTGTGGAACCGCTGCAGTTATCTCACCTATCGGTGAAATTTTCGATAGAAGCAATAACGTTACTTTTGTTCTCAGCAAAGACGGCAACCCCGGTCCGATAAGCACAAAATTATATGAAAGATTATTAGCTATACAAAACGGTGATTACGAAGATACCCATGGCTGGATAGACTTTGTTTAATACTAATTTTATTAATATACTATGGAAAAATTTGATTATACATTAATCCCTAAAGTCGGCATCGGCAAAATTAAATTCGGTACAACTCTCGAAGAAATAATCAAGATTCTTGGCGAAGCCGATGAGATGGAAGAGTTCAATGATGAAGACTTTTTCAATACAACTTTATTAACTTATTCCGATTTAGAAATCGATTTATTTTTTGAAGGACAGGATAACCTCGTTTTCTCTGCAATAGGAGTTGATAATAACGAAGCTACGCTTTTCGACAAAAAGATCTTCGAAATGAGTGAAGATGAATTAATTAAACTCATGAAGAAGAATGGTTTCAATGAAGTTGATATCAATATTGATGAGGAATATGACGAAAAATGTGTTTCTTTTGAAGATGCAAGTTTCGATTTTTATTTTGATAACGAAGGAAAGTTAATTTCCGTAAATTTTGGGGTCTTAGTTTCCGAAGACGGCGAAATTATTGATATTGAGTAAATTTTATAAATCGTTAAACGGGTGATATTTATCGACAGCATCGCGAAGATGCTGTTTATCTATGTGTGTATATATTTCCGTAGTAAGAATAGATTCGTGTCCCAACATATCTTGTACAATTCTTATATCCGCTCCTCTTTGTATCATGTGAGTTGCAAATGAATGTCTAAATGTATGAGGACTAACATTTTTCTTTATCCCCGCTTTATCTGTGAGTTCTTTGACAATGATAAAAATCATTTCGCGAGACAATTTTCCACCTCCCCTATTCAGGAATAAAATGTCTTCGGCATTTTTTACAGGTGAAATATGAATTCTATAATTATCAAAATAAAGATTGATTTGTTTTAGTGCCGTTTTGCCAAGCGGCACTAATCTTTCTTTATTACCTTTTCCCTTAACTTTGATAAACATCGAATCTTTATCGATATCCGAAATTCTAAGATTTATCAATTCTGAAACTCTAAGCCCGCAACTGTATAACATTTCAATAATCGCTTTATTTCTTTGTCCGTTCGGATTACTCAAATCAATACTATCAATAATTTTATTTATATCTTCCAAATTCAAAACATCAGGAAGTTTTCTATCCTGTTGCGGCAACTCTATCATATCCATAGGGCTTTCTTGAACTAATTTTTCAAGTCGCAAATACTTAAAAAAAGACCTGAGAGAAGAAATAATTCGCGATTGCGTTCTTTTACTCTTCTTTTCTTCATTAACAATAATCAGGTATTCCGAAATAATGTTCGAATCAATATCGCGTATATTTATTTCACTGTATTTCTCATTAATGAATTGCAGGAAAAATCTGATATCTCTCAAATAGCTTTCGATAGTATTATCGGAAAAAGATCTTTCGATTTTAAGATAAGAAGAATAGCTGTTGAAGTATTGTTGAGTATTCATAAGGATAAAAAATTAAAGGCTACCTAAGTAGCCTTTAGTGTTAGTACCCGGGGTGGGACTTGAACCCACACGCCTGCAATAGGCAAGGGATTTTAAGTCCCTCGTGTCTACCAATTCCACCACCTGGGCGCCCTTGGTTAAAAAAAGAGTCTCCGAATGAGACTTTCTTTTTGAGCGGAAGACGAGACTCGAACTCGCGACCCTAACCTTGGCAAGGTTATGCTCTACCAACTGAGCTACTTCCGCAAAGCATGCAAAACTTTCCATTTTTGCGTTGCAAAGATACTACTTTTTTTGAAAAAATGATTTTTTTGAAATATTTTTTTTCTGAAATATTTTTATTTAATTACTTATAATAATTTGTTGTTGATTTTCATGTTTTTCTCTAATTGAAAAAACGAAAAAGTATTATGCAAGTGAAATTAGAATAAATTAAATCCATAATATTTTTGATATAATATCCTTTGGAAAACAAAAATTTTTAATAACACAATTACTTTAGACTTAGAAAATTCAACTCAACTTAGAAAGTAATCCTTAAATAATTTATCGGTTCTTATGCAATATCTATTTTATTTCAAAATTAAGTTGATAATTTATTAAATATTCTATTTTAATTTTTCTCAATTTTTACTACATTTGCAATCTTCAAATTAAAAACAACAAAAGTTTACATTTAATGAAAAAAAACTTTGATCCCCTAAAAAACTATGAAGCAACAAAAGAAAAAGTAGGTTATGTTCCTCGTAAAGAAGCAACTCAAGCCACATACGACAGAATCGGCTTCATGTCTGGACTGGAAGTTCACCAGCAATTAAAAACAAAGAAAAAACTATTTTGTAATTGTCCGGCAGGTATTTATAACGATAATTCACATTTTGATGCCGAAGTTGTCCGCCACATGCGTCCTACATTAAGCGAACTCGGCGAATACGACGGAACAGCTCTAATGGAATTTAAAACTAAGAAAACCATCATATACAAGTTGAAAAACGAAACAACTTGTACTTACGAAGTTGACGACACTCCCCCATTTCCTATAAATCGTGAAGCTTTGGATATTGCTATCGAAATATCATTACTTTCTAAGTTGAATATTGTTGGTGAAGTACATATTACTCGTAAACAATATCTTGACGGAAGTATCCCGACAGGATTTCAAAGAACTGCAATAATCGGTGTTGAAGGTGAAATTCCTATCAAAAATAAAATGATAAGATTAATTCAACTTAGTATTGAGGAAGATTCTTGTCGTGAGATTTCTGATATTGGTCATGTTCGCGAATACAAAACAGACAGATTGGGAATGCCGTTGATTGAAACTGTTACTTATCCCGATATGGTAAATCCGGATGAAGTTAAAGAAGCTTGCGACTACATCAGGTTTTTAAACAGGTCAACCAACAAAGTTAGAACAGGAATAGGCGCCGGCCGTGAAGATGTTAATGTTAGTTGCAAAGGTGGAACAAGAGTTGAAATAAAAGGTGTTGCCCATACTAAATTAATTCCGGAACTTACTCATAATGAATGTTTCCGTCAATGGTCGCTATTACAAATAAGAGAAATTCTCAATAAAAGAATTAAAATTGGCGACTGGAAAATGTCTTCAAAAAAACTGAATTTCTTTGATTATGATTTTGTAAATCCGGCTATAATTGAAGCAAACAACAGAAAAAACAAATTTATCGCAGTAAATCTTCCTGAATTTAAAGGTGTTTTATCACACTTCACTCAACCGGATAAATGTTTTGTAAATGAATTGTCCGACAGGTTGAAAGTTATTGCCTGCATTGAAAAACCGAATATCATAACTTCGGAAGACATTCACAATCCTGAAGATAAAAAGATTTTTACTCAAATATCCGAATTATTAAATTCCGGAGAAAACGATGCACAGGTTATTTTCTGGGCGCCTGAAGAAGACATAGCCACTGCTCTGGATGTTATCGACGAAAGATGTAAAATGGCTTTTAAAGGAGTTCCGAATGAAACTCGGAAATATTTATTAGACGGAACAACAATCTTCGAAAGAGTTCTTCCCGGTGCCGACAGAATGTATCCGGATACCGACTCCGCTCCTATTCCATTGGATAACCAACATTTGGAGAAACTACAAGCAAATTTACCAAACGACATATATGAGCGTACAGGTCAATTGGTTAAATGGAATGCTCCTGAAGATACATTCACTTTCATACATGTTAAAAATTTATTTCCGGTTATTGAAAAAATTACAAATAAATTGAATTTCGATCCGAAATTTATTTCGTGTTTTATGGGGCATCGTTTAAAATTTATTGAAGGACATTATTCTACAAAGGATTTTGATTACAACAGAATTTTCGATATGTTCGAATACATCAATAAAAACAAGCTTGAAAAGGAAATAGCATATAAGATATTACCCGTTTTATATCAGCATCCGCAAATGGACTTCGATTCGATACTTACAACTATCAATTTCAAAAAATTGAAATCAGAAAATATTGTATCGAATATTTCTATGTTGAAAAAGAAATATGATGAAATCGGAAGAATTAAAACGAATGATGCCAAAAATAATTGGATTATGGGTCAATTAAATAATTTAGCCGTAGGTAATATTTCAATGAATGAATTAAATAATATTGTAAATGGAAATTAATATGGATAACGAATTTTTTCAAGGGTATAAAGGACAAGCATTAGAAATTTTAAAAAAATATAATACACGAGTATGGGGGCAGGCTGAAATTGCAACCACAAGAGGAAATTTTAAAGGTACGGTTTTACCGAGAGCGAGCAATTACGATGATAAACATATTGTGATTAAAATTAGTACCGGCTACAATATTGGGATTGATGTAGATACTATTACCGACATGAAGGAAACAGGTTATAATAAAGCCAATTATAAGATTCCTGAAAAAGAATTTCCTGTAACTCCCGGTTTACCAAATGTTAAATTAATCGGTACCGGCGGAACTATTGCTTCACGTCTTGATTATCGTACGGGAGCTGTAATTCCTGCATTCTCCCCCGGTGAATTATACGGTGCGGTTCCCGAATTAGCCGAAATTTGTAATCTTGAAACCGAAAAAGTTTTCGCTGTTTTCAGTGAAAACATGGGACCTACACAATATATTGCACTTGCAAAAGCAATAGGCAAAGAAATTGAACGCGGAGTTGACGGAATTGTCATTGGTCACGGCACAGATACAATGCATCATACCGGCGCAGCGCTTACCTTTATGGTACAAAATCCACCGGTTCCTATAGTACTTGTAGGCTCGCAACGTTCCAGCGACAGACCAAGCTCCGATGCGGCTCTGAATTTGATGCACGCTATGACTGCTGCCGGACACGGCAATATTGCGGAAGTTATGGTTTGTATGTTCGGACCTACTTCCGATGAATACGGCTTACTTCATAAAGGCACAAGAGTAAGAAAAATGCATTCTTCTTACCGTTCTACTTTCAGAACTATCGGCGATACTCCTCTTGCAACCGTTACCAGAAAAGGCGTTACTCCAATAAAAAAAGATTATAAGCCACGTAAAAAAGATAAAGATGTAACAATTCTGCCGTATTTCTCAGATAAAGTAACTATGCTTTATTATTACACCGGCATGAAACCAGATACCATTGATTTACTTGTAGATGCAGGTTACAAAGGAATTGTTTTTGTCGGAACGGGATTGGGGCATGTTAATAAAGAACTTTATCCTGCAATTGAGCGCGCACAAGCTAAAGGCGTTCATATGTATATGACTTTGCAAACTATTTGGGGATACGTTCAAATGTTTGTTTATGATACCGGTAGAGATATGATGGCTAAAGGAATCATCCCTTGCGGAAATATGCTTCCTGAAGTTGCATATATCAAACTCGGTTGGGCGCTAGGACAAACTGATGATCCCGAAGAAGTAAAAAGATTGATGCTCACTCCTATCAACGACGAAATCACTGAAAGAGAGCCCTATAACGGATATATTGTGCTTCAAGGCGGTGTTCCGGAAGTTGACGAGTTTTTAGCTCAAACACATAAATAGAGATTATTTAAACAATTGTTTTTATGCTTATTTCTGCTGTTATCATCACAAAGAACGAAGAAAGAAACATTGAAAGATGTATAAAATCTTTATTGAAGGTTGCTGATGAAATAGTTATTGTTGATTCGTTTTCTGATGACAAAACAAAAGAAATTTGCTTAAAATACGATGTAAAGTTTGAATGCAACTGCTGGATTGGTTATGCCGAACAAAAGAATTATGCTAATTTATTGGCTTCAAATGATATGATTTTATCTATTGATGCCGATGAAGAACTTTCTGAAGAACTGCAGAAATCAATTCTTCAAATTAAATCTTCGGAAAACTATAATTATGTTTTCAAATTCAAAAGATTAAACAATTATTGTGGAAAATGGATAAAACACGGCGCTTGGTATCCGGATATGAAAGTTAGAATTTTTAACAGGAAAACAACTTTTTGGGAAGACACCAAAGTTCATGAAATATTAAATTATGGTGATACAAAAGTTGTTTTCCTAAAAGGAGATTTACTTCATTATCCTTTTTTATCCATCGAAGAACATATTAAAAGTACAAACAATTATTCCACACTACATGCACAATATGCATTTGAACGAAACAAAAAGAAAACATATTTTTCTTATTTGTTGAGTGCCATTTGGAAATTCTTCTCTGATTATCTTTTCAAATGCGGATTCTTAGACGGATTTTACGGTTTTACAATATATAAAATTACTGTTTTGGACAGATATTTAAGATATGCAAAACTAAAAAGATTAAGAATAAGAAAATAGATAAAGTAAATAAAACTAATGAATTTAATTTGTGAATCATTCACCAATTTAAGTTTATACTTTATCAAAAATATTACAGATAAAATTTTTCTAATTGATTTATTTCCGAATTGATTTATTCTCTAATTGGCAAAAAATGGATAGCAATGTTATAATATTTTTTTCAATACTTCCATTCCGAACTCAAATTCATTGTCTTTCTGCAAAATATATAGTTTGGTATAGACACAAAACAGTATCTATACCAAATACTTATGCATCAATATTTGCATAAGTAGCATTTTGTTCTATAAACTCTCTTCTTGGCGGTACTTCATCACCCATGAGCATTGAGAAAACACGATCTGCCTCGAGAGCATTTTCAATATTAACTCGTCGCAAAGTACGTGTTTCGGGATCCATGGTAGTAGTCCAAAGTTGTACATCATTCATCTCTCCGAGACCCTTATATCTTTGAACATTAATACCTTTCTCTCCCGATGCACTCGCTTCAGAAAGTTCGCGGATAATCAAATCACGACCATCGTCAGACCAAGCATACTTTTCCGTATTACCTTTCTTAACAAGATATAACGGCGGCGTAGCAATATAAACATAACCGCTTTCAATCAATTCTTTCATATATCTGAAAAAGAAGGTAAGAATAAGAGTTGTAATATGGCTGCCGTCGACATCAGCATCAGTCATAATAACTATTTTATGATATCTGAGTTTTGATAAATTTAGGGCTTTGCTATCCTCTTCTGTTCCGATAGTAACCCCCAGTGCAGAATACATATTTCTAATTTCTTCGCTTTCGAAAGCTTTATGTTGCATTGCTTTTTCAACATTCAGAATTTTACCCCTGAGCGGTAGAATTGCTTGAAATAATCTATTTCTTCCTGTTTTTGCAGTTCCGCCTGCCGAGTCACCCTCAACAAGGAAAAGTTCACAACGAGCAGGATCTTTTTCGGAACAATCTGCAAGTTTTCCCGGTAATCCGAATCCGGATAAAGCTCCTTTACGTTGAACCATTTCGCGAGCTTTGCGTGCGGCATGACGAGCGGTAGCAGCAAGAATAACTTTATCCACAATATTTTTTGCTTCTTTCGGATGTTCTTCAAGATAATATCCGAGATGTTCGTTTACCATTTGTTCAACCGCCCATCTAACTTCCGAATTGCCGAGTTTGGTTTTGGTTTGACCTTCAAATTGCGGTTCCGCAACTTTTGCTGAAATAATAGCCGTTAAACCCTCTCTAAAATCATCGCTACTGACTTCGAATTTCAACTTAGATAAAAACCCTGCTTTTTCCGCATAGTTTTTCAAAGTTTTAGTTAGAGCTGCGCGAAAACCTGTAAGATGTGTACCACCCTCTATAGTATTAATATTATTAACAAAAGAATGAATATTTTCTGAAAAAGAGGTATTATACTGCATAGCAATTTCAAGAGGAACGCCGTTTTTTTCACCCTCAATATAAATCGGTTCAACAGTAATCTTTTCACGAGTAGCATCAAGATAATTGATAAAATCTATCAGCCCTTTTTCGGAATAATAAGTTGTTGTTTTATCTTTATTTTCACCCTCACGATGATCCGTCAAAGTAATTGTAATTCCTTTATTCAGAAAAGCTAATTCCCTTAAACGTGTTGCAAGAATATGAAAATCATATTCGGTAACAATAAATATACTATCGTCTGGAGTAAATTTCACATAAGTTCCCGTAATACTTGTTTTATCTACTTCTTTTACACTATATAAAGGTTTACCGAACTGATATTCTTGTTGATAAACATTCCCATTTCTAAAAACCTTAACCAGAAGGTCTTTTGAAAGAGCGTTAACACAAGAAACACCAACTCCGTGCAAACCGCCGGAAACTTTATAAGTACCTTTATCGAATTTACCGCCGGCATGAAGAACTGTGAGAACAACTTCCAGAGCCGATCTCTGTTCCTTTTCGTGGAAATCAACCGGAATACCGCGACCATTATCTAAAACGGAAACCGAATTATCTTCGTGAATTTCAACATCAATGTGGGTACAAAAACCGGCAAGAGCTTCATCTATTGAATTATCTACTACTTCATAAACAAGATGATGAAGACCTTTCTCACTTATATCACCTATATACATTGCCGGACGTTTACGAACGGCTTCCAAACCTTCTAAAACTTGAATGTTATCGGCGGTGTATTGTTTTTGGTCTTGATTTTGTTTGTTCAATTTATCGTTTTCTTTATTTAAATCACTCATAATCAATGTATAAAATTATAATAATTAAGTAGCAAAATTACAAAAAATTTTGCAATTATACAAGTTTTTTTTCGATAAACTTTTCAACAATTTTATAGTGAAAACGTCACTCCCAACATCACATTTGCAGGATATTCCGGATATAGCTGGTATATATAAAGTTTATTCTTGTAATGTAATAA
The DNA here is from genome assembly GCA_031276035.1 of Bacteroidales bacterium. Taxonomy (NCBI): domain Bacteria; kingdom Pseudomonadati; phylum Bacteroidota; class Bacteroidia; order Bacteroidales; species Bacteroidales bacterium. The sequence goes on from JAISNV010000033.1 coordinate 48,289, forward strand.
GTTATTGAGATTTAACCAAAGGTCTATACCTGTTTTTATTTTATAGTTACAGGTTAATCCTAAGTCATAAATAAGAGGAATATCAATTAATTCTTTTGAATCAGACATCACATTAACATCTTTAATGCCACCAAGCAAGGCAAATTGAGCGGAAAAAGATAATTTCTTATTCGGCAGGACATATTTTGCAAGTGCGTAAACTTCAAAAGCAGGCATATTATAAGCATATTGTATTTGTTCCGTATCATTCAATTCAATAATATTATATTTCCCTTGAAAGTTAATAAAAAGACTTCGCCAATAATCTAAGGTAAGATCAGCGGATATCGAGACTTTCCTTAAGTTTGCAAAATTCACATCAAAATCTGTTAAGTAAAAAGGTATATTTCCTTCGTAACTATCAAGAGCGTTACGACTCGCTGAAAAAATCGGCAAATTATCATATTGAATAATTTGAACACCGGCAGAGAAATTTATATACTTTCCGAATCTCGTATCAAAAACCCCATATAAGTTATACTTCTCATTCGTAATGTATTGAAAATCCGCATTGGAATTATTCTGATAAAGAGCTGTTGCCGGTGCTATATATTTACAAAGATCGTATAATAACATCATATTATTTCTGTATGACTCTCCCTTAATTCCTATTCGCAATGAAAATGCTTCCGGGACTATTGTTGTTTTTATTTCGGCAACAGGATGAATATTTGCCTTAAACTTATTATCCGCAGTAGTATTGTCATTAAAGAAATTAGCATTCAAACCTAATTTTAATGCAAAAGCTCCAATGTGTAATGAATATGAAGGTTCAATAGAAAAAATATAGTTATTAAATTTTTCCAAATGATATCCAAAATCAACAGTACTAAAATTATAATTGGCAAGAAATTTAATACTCCAATCTTCCTTTTTACTTTTTCTAAAAAGTTTTGAATAATAATTGAAATTTACCGGCAAGTTAATTGAATGGCTTTTAAACTCATTACCTGCCTGAAAACCTGTATAGTTCAATAAAACACTATAATCTGTTTTTGTTGTTTTAATATTTGATAAACTTATTTCACCGCCATAAGTATGAAGTTTTTCTTTAGTTAAATTATCTTCCTTATTATACATCTCTTCTACATCAGAAAAATCAGATTTAGAAACGCCATAATAATTAAACATATTATGAGAATAAAATCCTCTTGCCTGCAATTCATTATTATTGAATTTTATTTTACCGTAAATATCAAAGTCAGTGTCGCTAAAGCTGTTATCATAAACATCCTGCATTTGTCGCCACGCCGAATTATGTTTTACATGAAAACCGCCTCCGAGTTTTTTGTTATCAGACGAATTAACATAAACATCCGCATAAGGTTCTATATTTGAACCGAAACCGAATTTTCCGTAAAAAATATGCTTTTTCACATTCAAACTCTCCCTTCTCGGATCAAGCGGATCCAATCCGAAAGTTTTATGTCTCGGCAAATTTGTCAACTGAGACGAAATATTGTAATTGATTTTTTCTTTTTCTAATTCGATATTAACGTACTCGGGATTAATATTAATTTTGTTAGCATCCGAAACCGAAGGCTCGTAAGGTGCAACAACATTAATTTGCTCATCATACTGCGGAGTCTGAGCTTTTATATTAAATGAAATTGCCATAACAATAAAAACGGCAATAAATATATTTACTTTCTTCATTTCTAATTATTAACTGTTAATTATTAATTGTCTATTGCTTCGAGTTTTGCACGCGCTTCTTCCTTCAGATCTTCACCTGCATAATTATCAATAATACTTTGATAAGTTTGTTTAGCTTGGAAAATATTATCGGTTTTTACATAAATATCGCCCAAAAGAATGAAACCGCGGGCAACCCAATAATCATAATTACCGAAATTATTTATCAAATCAAAAGCCTCTTTTTCAGCTTTTTGATAATTTGAATTCATATAAGTTATAAAAGCACAAAAATATTTAGCTTCGGCGCCGGTTTCATTTTTATATTTATCTGCAAGAGCGCTAAACGAAATATACGCATCACTGAATAATCCTAATCCGTATTGTGCAATTGCAATATTGAGCTCAGCTTCCTCCAAAATATTTTCGTCCGAATCGGGAATTGCCCTAACAAGTTTAGCAGTTGGAAGTAATTTGTTGTATTCCGCCAACTCGTTGTAAGAACGCATTAGTCCGATATTTGCCTCATTTGCAACATAATCATATTCCGTATTTTTAGCTATCTCCTCATAAGTTGCGGCAGCACTACGAAAATCTTCATTATGAAAATAAATTTTCGCCGACTGCATTTTTGCGTTTTCGCTATATAGGGAATTGGGGAAGTCGGCAGCGGTTTGATAGTATCTCAATGCGTTATCATAATCATTTTCCATAAAGAAACATTCGCCCATATAATAATAAACAATTGGAACAAATGCGCCATCCGGAAAATTAACAAGATAGTTATTAAGCAATCTTTTCGCATCCGTATATTTTGCGGCGGCAAACATATTTTGAGCACTGGCAAAATTCATAGAATCGGCTTCTGTAACCGTAACTTTAATTCTTGCTGAATTAGTAACAAAATCCATGTACTCATCTACTTTGTTAAGCTCAACATAAATATTCCTCAAACTTGCCAAACTTTCGTTAGCTTCTAAGGTTCCAGAGTATGAAACAACAATATCTTTGAGATAAGAAATTGCTTCATCATACTCCTTTTCAGCATAATAAAGCAATCCTATTTTTTGTTTCGATTTAATAGCATAAGGACTTCTCGGGTATTCACTAACTACTTGTTTATAAGTATTTATCGCACTTGCATTTTCATCTAAAAGAGTGTATGTATTAGCTAATTCGAAAATAGCGCTGCTGCGGTAAGTAGTATTAACGGGCATTTTAAATATTTCCTTCAAAGCGCTTTCTTTTCCTCTAAGATTTCCTGTAGCACCAAGGGCTAATGCTTTGTAATAATAAGCATAATCTATATTTCCGGCATTAGTCTTAATAGCTTGGTCATACGATTGAATAGCTTGAGAATATTTATTTTGAATGAAATAACAATCTCCTATTCGGTTCCACGCATCACTTAAAATATTTTTATCGGAATGAGTACGGGAATTAATAAACTTTCTAAAATAAGTTTCTGCGGATGCATAATCTTTCAATTTGAAATAAGAATATCCGAGTGCATAATTAGAATAATTATATTCGGCATAATCATAAGCTTCCGGACTGGCAAGAAATTCTTTATATAAAGGAATTGCATTGTTAAACTGCAACAATCTGAAATAACTTTCAGCTATCCAGAAAGTTGAAAACGCCTTCAAACTTTTGTCGAGAGCATATTTTTGAGATTCCTTTAAAAGTTTTGCAGCTTCGGCATAATTACGGGCATTAAATAAATCAATTCCGTTAGAAAAAGTTATTTTTTGATGAGCCAATTTTAACTCTGGAGTCATCACTTCAATATTTTCTATTGTTGACAACGCATTTTTGTAATTCTTTGTAGAAAGAAATAATTTTGCAAGAAAAGAATTTGCCTCATCAATTTTTGGCGATTTCGGATTTTCTTCTATATAATTTTGAAGAATACTGATGCCGTCATTATACGGATCAAAACCGGTTTCATAGATAATACCTACATAATTAAATAAAGCTTTTTCCTTAACATCCTTATTGAAATCCATTTTTGCAGCTTCCCTGAAAGAAGTTGCCGCAAAATTTTTATTATTTAATTTTAAATTACAAATTCCGACATGATATAGCGCATTTTGTTTCAGCACATCATTTGAGCTAGCGGCTTTTTCAAAGTATGGAAGCGCCTTATCAAATTCATCAAGCATAAAATACGAATACGCAATTTTATAATTATCCTCTCTTTCAAATCTTTGATTATTTTTCAGGAAATATTCCAAAGCATTTTCATATTCATTCAGTTGGAAATATGAATTTGCAAGTATCAAATTATTTTCGGCAATATCCTTTTTATTTCCTTTCTCCAGATTCATTTTTTTTGAATAAGAAATTACCTCATCATATTTTCCTTGTTCATATAATATTCTTAAAATAAATTGTTTTGAACTTTCTCCGAACTCACTATCGGTTTCCAGACTTCTAAACGCTTGCAAAGCAGATTCATAATTAGCTTGTTCAAAAGAAATTTGAGCATAATAATAAGTTGCCGCCTTGCTGTATTTTCCGTTGGTATCCTTTATTTCATAAAATGCAGTAGCTGCCTTATCAACTTTATTCGTTTTCAAATAAGAATAACCCGTTTGATAAAAATATTCTTGCTTTTCATCCTCATTTAATCGAAACAACTCAACTTTCTCATAAGAATCGAGAGCCGCTTTATAAGATTTCTTATCAAAATAAAGTTTTGCCAGTTCAAATCGGGCATTAGGCAGGTAATAACTCTCCGAATAAGTATTGATAAACTCCAATAAGTATTTTTCTGCAAAATCATATTCGCCCAAAATTTTATTGGATATTGCTAATCCATAAACTACGAGAGCCTTCTCTTGAAAATATTCGAGTTCATTTTCAATATAAAGTTCATTGAAAATCTTATTTGCAGCAACATAATTCTCCGCATTAAACATTTCCTGAGCTTGCGAAAGTTTTGGATTTTTTTGGATTGTTCCGGAATATTTTTGTGCAAATGATTGATTAAAAATAAACATCATGCACATTGACAAAATAATATATTTTAGTTTCATACGAATATTATTACATATGTATTAACTGCAAAAATAAAAAATTATTGTTGAAGATCACACCAGATAATCAATGAGTAATTAACAAGTTATGAATATACAGAGAATAAACACAAGCGTGACTATCAACAACTTATCCTTTTGCGTGGAATATTGTTTTAAAGAATTTATCTTTTGAAAAAAATTTATACATATAAAATCATCTGGTTTTAATAAAATGCATATTGCTTTTTTAAGTTCAAAGATATTTAAGAAAAATACTTTTAATTAAATCTTTTGATATTCTTTCGGAGTAAATCCCGTATGTTGTTTGAAATAAAAACTAAAATGCGACTGAGATGAAAAATTCAAGTCGTAACTTATTTGCTGTATACTTAGTTTACCGGACATCAACATTTCTTTTGCTTTTGCAATAGTATAATTTTTAATCCAATCCGACGGATGTTGCCCAGTTTGCTTATAAATCAGAGATGAAAAATATTTTGGAGTTAAACAAGCTTTATCTGCATAAAATTTTATATTTCGTTCTCTTCGATAATTCGTTTCTAAATCGCTGATAAACTTTTTAAATACAACTTCTTTATGAGGAGCATCTTTGTTTTGGTGTTCTTTGTTCAATAGATGACTGCACAAACCGTAAAACATTATATTAAGATATGCACGAACGATTTGAGGAGTAAAAACATTACTTTTGTCGCGAATAACCCTTCTTATCGTTTTAAATATAGAAACAATTTCTTTCATTTGTTTAGGCGGTAATTCTACAATCTGCGACTTACTTAGAATGGTGCGCATACCAATGACTTTAGAATTATCGCCAAGATCAAAAACACCATCTTTTATAAACATTATTTCGATTTTGATATCATCGCTAACTTCTAATACTTGAAACATCCTATCTGCGTATAATATCATAAAAGTATTCTCGGTAATTGAATAAATTTTATTTCCCAATTGAATTTTTATTAATCCCTTGACGCAACACAAAGATAATAAAGCATTTATCTTTACATAAATATTTTTATGAATATTAAATTTATTTATTGGTTCAGAATAATTGTTAAATACGAGAAATTTTCCAGGTAACACATCAAATCCGGGTAAATCGTAAAGACTTGCAATATCGATATTTATAATTTCATTCTCCATAATTTATTTAATAAAAATTTCACAAAAGTAATACTTTTTTATAAAAAACGACTTTTATGACATTTTATCCAACTTTTATAAAAAAAACGAAAATTTCTTCCTCATATCTTTGCAAAAGTATATATTATGCTATTTAATCTAAGATTAGATATTAATATAATTCGAATTAAAACATTCATAATAAAACAAATGGGAAACCTAAGGTGTGAAAATATAAAAGAAAAAACTTCTATACGAAAGTCTTTTTATCTCATTTCAATCATTTCATTTTTAATAAACATTGTTGCATACTCGCAAACTATTGATGTTTCGGGAATTATCAAAGACTCAGCTACTTTGGAACCGATTAGCTTTGCAAACATCGTTTTTACCGGAACAAATATCGGTACTTGCTCAAATCTCGATGGAAGTTTCAACCTTAAAAATACGGCCGAAGCAACATCATTAACCGTTTCATTATTAGGATATCAGCAAACAGTGATTAATCTTACAGAAAATTATACGACAAATTTGGAAATTAAGCTCCCGATAGAAAGTGTTCAACTCGACGAATTCGTTATTACTGATAAAAAGAAGGTTTCATATTCAAAAAAGGATAATCCTGCGATAGATTTTATGAGAGAAGTAATTGAAAGAAGAAAAGACAATAATATAGAATCTAAACCGTATTATCAAGTTGAACGTTATGAGAAATTTACTACATCCTTAAGTAATTTCGACAGCATCGGAAAGGTATTTCAAAGATTTAATTTTTTAAAAAGCAATATCGACACTTCGGCAATTGACGGCAAACCTATATTAACTTTAGCAATTAAAGAAACTGCTACGGATATTTATTACAGAAAAATGCCAAATACAAAGAAGGAAATCGACAAGGCGCAACGCTCCGAAGGAATCGGTAAAGATTTGGATGAAAGCATTAATTATAATATACAAGAATTATTCCGCGGGATCAATCTCTACGATAACAACATAAAACTCCTGCAATATTATTTCATCAGTCCACTATCCTCTTCAATGGCTTTATCGTTTTACAAATATTATATTGTTGATACTCTTACTATTGATGGCATCGAATGTATGGAAATGGCATTCTTTCCGTATAATCATCAAAGTATGGGATTTATCGGTACACTATATATAACTCTCGATGGAAATTATTCTTTGAAAAAAGCAGATTTAGTTGTTCCGGAGAAAATCAATTTGAATTTTGCCAAAAACTTACACATCTCACAGACTTTCGAGCAGTTAAATGACAATATTTCGGTTTTAATAGAAGAGAATTTATACGTGAATATGTATCTGTTTAGGAATATTCCAGAAGTTCAGATAAATCAATTCCGGACGTATAAAAATTATAATTTCGAAAGTTTTGATAATACTATTTTTAATATTTCACAACAAAATTCATTTACATCAGATAATAAGTTAATTATGTCTGATGAATTTTGGACAAATATACGACCGGTTCCATTAAAACAAAAAGAACTCGGAGTTAAAAAACTTTTTACGCAAATTCAAGAAATTCCTCTTTACAAAACAGTTGTAAGAATCAGCGATTTTATTTCTTCAGGATACTTTTTGACAGGAGGAAGCAGGGATAAAAGCATGTTTGATATTGGTCCGCTGCCGAGTATTTTCTCAATAAACGACATTGAAGGATGCAGGTTTAAGCTTGGCATAATGACAACGGCAAATTTAAACAGCAATGTTTTTGTAAGCGGTTATGCGGCTTATGGTATCAGGGATAATAAATTCAAGTACGGCGGAACTTTATCTTATTCTTTTGATAAAAAGAACTACCATCCTCTGGAATTCCCGCGTAATAATTTAACCCTAACATATAACTATGATCTGTTTACATTAGGTTCGGTTTTCAGTGATTTTCAAAAAGATGATTTTTTAATTTCTTGGAAAGTCGGCGATCCTATTACAAAAGCATCTTATATCCGCACGATTTCAATAGGATATGAAAAAGATTTCAGTAGAGATTTCAATTTCAGGGTTACTTTGAAAAATCAAGTTGATACGCCTACAGGTAGTTTGATTTACAGACTAAATTCGGAGGATCCTATATCAAACATTAATCTTTTGAGAACAACCGAACTCGGTTTACACCTTAAATATACAATTGGCGCTACGCCGTATAACGGATTAAATTCCGCCATGAATTTATCGAAAGATGTTGTTGAGTTTACACTCTCCCATTATATAGGAATCCAAGGACTTTTCGGCGGACAATATCATTATGAACATACGGAAATAGCTTTTAAGAAAAGTATCAATTTGGCTGCATTCGGATATCTTAATGCTCACATAAAAGCCGGAATGGTCTGGACACCGGTTCCGTTTCCACTATTAATTTTCCCAAACGCCACACAATCGGTTATCATGCAGTCTGATGCTTTCAACACAATGAATGCTCTTGAGTTTGTTATGGATAAACATTTAAGCGTTAATTTAACCTATCATCTAAACGGCCTTATTTTTAACCGCATTCCGTATTTTAATTTTTTAAAACTCAGAGAAGTTGTTTCTTTCAACGGTGTTTGGGGTGCATTATCAGACAAGAACAATCCCGACATTTCTTCCGGTTTATTTATATTACCCGAAGGAACAAGTGCAATAGGAAAAGTTCCATTTATGGAAATGAGTTTCGGTATAGAAAACATCTTCAAGGTATTTAGAATCGATTACGTTCATCGTCTAACATACAATAACGGTACAAAACACAGAGGCGGAGTAAGGTTCACTTTCGGAATAAACTTTTGATTAGTTGGCTATTGACAATCGGCAACCGCAATTCGTAATTAGCAATCAATAATCCTAAAATAAAATTTTTCGGATATTTAAATTTCACAATATAGAATCCAAAATACATAAGGGCTGATTCAACTTTTCAGTCAAATCTTTATTGTAATCCGTTAAATTTTCCTAATAACAATATTTCATATTAAAATAATATTATTTTTGCGTTTTAAATTTAGTTTTTAAATCTGAATTTAAAATTTTAATTTAAATTTAAGTTAAAATGGAAAAACAAAAACAAACAACGGAAGAGCAAATTCTTGAAGCTGCTGAAAAAGTTTTTTTGGAAAAAGGTTTTAACAACACTAAAATCAGCGATATTGCAAAATCAGCAGGAGCAAATAATGCACTTATCAATTATTATTTCCGTTCGAAAGAAAATCTTTTCAACAAAGTGCTTACCAACAAAATCGAATTTTTAGCGAATGCTATGGAATATGTTTTGGATCAGGATTTATCTTTTGAAGATATGATTAAGCACTTTAGCGAAGCGCAATTCGATTTTTTCAAAGAAAATGAAGCATTATTGAGGTTTATATTTAATGAGATATTACCTAATGAGTCGAGAATAAATATGTTCAGACAAAACATTATTCCTGTTGTATTACAAGCCAGTGCGCAATTAGACAAACGTTTGCAAGAAGAAATTACGGCAGGTCGTGTGCGGAATATCAAAATGTTCGATTTATTATATACAATGATTTCATTAAATATACTTTGTTTTGTAATAAGACCGATAATTATGGGAACCGGAGAAGATGAAAACTCCATTACCGAACACTTCTCTCAAGTTATGGAAAATAGAAAAGAAAAGAACGTTGAAATAATAATGAGTTATTTAAAGATTTAGTTTATGATGAAGAAAATATTTTTTTCAATATTAATTTGTGGTTTTGCAGTCTCATTGCAAGGACAATTAACTTTGGAATATTGTCATGAAAGAGCAAAAGCAAATTATCCGTTAATTAAACAATATGATTTAATTGAACAATCAAAAAAGTATAATATTGCTCAAATAAACAAGTCTTATATACCACAACTATCTTTGAACGGTAAAGTTACATGGCAATCGGATGTTACGGAATTTCCCGAAGAATTTTCGGATATGTTGGAACAAATGAATGTGTCAATAGACTTTCCCGGGCAGGATCAATATAATTTTGCTTTGGAATTGAGGCAAACAATCTGGGACGGTGGCGCAACCGGCACACAGAAAAAGATTATCAATTCTCAAAATGAAATTGAAAAATATAATCTGGAAGTAAATATGTATGCACTAACGGATCAAATTAATCAGCTTTATTTTTCTATTTTGTTAATTGACGAACAAATGCGTCAGAATACGCTTTTAAAACAAGAATTGGAACGAAACTACAACTTAGTAAGTACTTATATTAAAAATGGTGTTGCCCAACAATCGGATTTGGATGAGATAAAAGTTGAAATGCTTTCGGCCGAACAACGTGATACCGAAATGAAAACGTCTAAAAAAACTTTCAAGAAAATGCTTAGCGCTTTTATCGCAGAAGAAATTACTGATAATATTGTTTTAGAAAAACCTAAGGCGGAACTCAGCATAAGCGAAACAATAAATCGTCCGGAATTGAAACTTTACGATTCGCAAATCCAATTATATGAAACCCGAAGTAAACAATTGTGGAGCAACGGAATGCCGCGTATCGCACTTTTTGCACAAGGAGCTTACGGAAATCCCGGACTTAACATGTTTGAAAGCGGATTTACTCCATATTTTATAGGCGGTGTACAACTTTCTTGGAATTTCGGCGGACTATATACTAATAATGATGAAAAGAAAACTTTCAATCTGCAAAAGCAACAAACTGAAGTTCAAAGAGAAGTATTTCTTTTCAATTTAAAACAAAAATTAGTTCAACAAGATAGTGAAATAGAAAAACTTCAAAACTTACTTGAAAATGATGACGAAATTATTCGTTTACGTGAAGATATTCAGAAAACTGCGGAAGTAAAAGTTGAAAACGGCACAATGAATGTAAATGATTTACTTCAATATATAAATACTACCAGTATTGCACGACAAAATAAAGCTTACCATGAAATACAGTTATTAATGGCTATTTGGCAAAGACAATCAATAGTTAATAATTAACTGTATGGAATATAAGAGATTCCGAAACCAAAATTCATAAAGTATTTTCAATTTTTCTAATAATAATTTAACAAAAAAATATGATAAAAGAATTTAATTTAACAATTGCAAAATTTGTAATGGTATGTTTTATAATAATGCCGTTATATTCATGCCAGCGTAATGGAGTACATTATGATGCCTCAGGAACTTTTGAAACAACGGAGATTATTGTTTCTTCGGAAGCAACGGGAAAGATTCTGTATTTGGATATTAACGAAGGAGATGAAGTAACTGAAAATCAATTACTAGGAGTTATAGACACAACCCAATTATATCTTTCTAAGTTGCAATTGCAAAGCAATATTAAAGCAGCTAAGACCCGCAAAACAAATGTAAATACGCAAATTGCAGTTTTTGAAGAACAATTGTCAACAGCAAAAAAGGAAAAACAACGTATTGAAAAACTTCTTGAAGCAAACGCTGCTAACAGTAAAGATTTAGACGACATAAACGCACAAATCGCTTTGCTTGACAAACAAATTGCGGCTCAACGTTCATCAATGGTAAGAGGAAATATGAGTATTAATGAGGAGAGCAGTGCATTGGAAATTCAAATTGCGCAATTGGACGACCATCTGGAAAAATCTTATATTATCAGTCCTATAAACGGAATTGTTTTAGTAAAATACTCTGAAAAAGGTGAAATGGCAACACAAGGAAAAGCACTTTTTAAAGTTGCAAACACAAATGAAATGATCCTCAGGGCTTATGTAAGTGCCGGTCAGTTCACAGAATTGAAATTAGGACAGGAAGTCAAGGTATTCGCCGATTTCGGAGATAAAGGTACAAAAGAATATAACGGCGTCCTGACTTGGATTTCCGAAAAAGCCGAATTTACTCCGAAAACAGTACAAACCCGCGATGAAAGATCGAATCTGGTTTACGCGGTAAAAATAGCAGTAAAGAACGACGGGTACCTGAAAATTGGAATGTACGCAGGCGTGAATTTTAATTAATTGTTAATTTCATGATTGAAACTATCAACATTTCAAAAAGATATAAAAAAGTTCAAGCTTTAAAAGGCATTACTTTCGAAGTTAACGAAGGAGAAATTTTCGGGATAATCGGTCCCGATGGTGCGGGTAAAACCACTCTGTTTCGTATTCTCACGACTTTGCTTCTCGCTGATGAAGGTACTGCAATCGTCGATGGCTTGGATGTTGTAAAAGATTACGAGGAAATTCGCTTACGTGTTGGATATATGCCGGGTAGATTTTCTTTATATCAGGATTTGACGGTAGAAGAGAATTTGAATTTTTACGCAAGGATTTTCAATACAACTATTCAAGAAAATTACGAATTGGTTAAAGACATTTATCAACATCTCGAACCTTTTAAAGGAAGGCGTGCCGGCGCTTTATCAGGCGGTATGAAACAAAAACTTGCATTATGCTGTGCCCTGATTCATCGTCCGACAATTTTGTTTTTAGACGAGCCTACAACCGGAATAGATCCTGTTTCAAGAAAAGAATTATGGCAAATGCTACGAAGATTGAAAGATCAAAGAATTACAATTATCGTATCAACACCTTACATGGACGAAGCGAGTTTATGTGATAGAATCGCACTAATTCAACAAGGAGTTTTTCTGAAAATAAATACGCCCGCAAATATTGTAAAAGATTTCGAAGGCACGCTTTGGAGTGTCTCCGCCGATAATATGTCAAAACTATTACAAGACCTGCGACAACACAATGGAATAATAACCGTGTATGCTTTCGGCGATACCCATCACATTACCGTTGATAGTAAGAAAATCACAATTGACGGAATAAAAGCAGATTTAGAAAGTTTAGGATATAACGAAATAGAGGTGAAAGAGATTGAAGCCGGAATTGAAGATTGCTTTATGGCACTTGTTCCGAGAGAGACAAATGAAAATTAATCGTTAATAACGAATGAAATATGTTAGTTTAAAACTATTTAATATTAAGACTGTTAATCAACTCAGTAAAGACTTCAAAAGATTAATCAAATATGTATTTTAATTATTAAAATGAAAGTTTCAAAAAACAATTATCAATTGTCAATCCATGCAAGCGAATTGACAAAGATCTTCGGTAGTTTTACTGCTGTTGATAAAATTTCTTTTGAGGTTGAAAAAGGCGAGATTTTCGGTTTTCTGGGAGCAAACGGCGCCGGAAAAACTACTGCTATGCGCATGCTTTGCGGACTTAGTAAACCGACATCGGGAGAAGCTTCTGTAGCCGGATTTAATATTAGAACACAATCCGAAGATATTAAGAAAAATATAGGATATATGAGCCAAAAATTTGCATTGTATGAAAACTTAAAAGTATGGGAGAATATTCGTCTTTATGCCGGAATATACGGATTGAAAGGAAAAGAAATCAGTAAAAGTACTGATGAAATGTTGGCTCGGTTAGGTTTTGAAAGCGAAAAAAACACACTCGTAAAAGAACTTCCGCTCGGATGGAAACAGAAGCTGGCTTTCTCTGTATCAATCATACATAGTCCGCAAATTGTTTTTCTGGATGAACCCACCGGCGGCGTTGATCCTGTAACACGCCGGCAATTCTGGGAATTGATATACCAGGCTGCCGACAAAGGAATTACTGTTTTTGTAACCACTCATTATATGGACGAAGCGGAATATTGCAAAAGAATATCTATTATGGTTGACGGTCGTATCGAAGCTCTTGACACACCGAAAAGATTAAAACAAAACTTTAATGCAAACAGCATGGACGAGGTTTTTCAAGAACTGGCAAGAAAATCTAAATATATTGACAGTTTAAGTTAATAACAGTAATAATGTAAATTGCAAAATTTGAAATAAACTAACATGTAAATTTTGAAGATTATGTAATTATGTAATTCCGTATATATGAATATTTCTATCGAAAAATATAATTCTCTGATGTTGAAATTACATAAAACCGGAGTGATACCAAAGACCAATTGAAATTTATGAAAAACAGAAAAATAGCGGCGTTTGGAACCTTTGTACGAAAAGAATTTCTGCATATTTTCAGAGATATGTGGACTACGCTTATTTTGTTGTTACTACCAATTTTGATGACAATTCTTATCGGTTTCGGAATTTCAACTGAGATAAAAAATGCGTCGGTAGCAATAATGGATACTTCGCAGGATGTAGCAACTCAAGGCATAATCAACAAATTATCCACCAGCGAATATTTCAATATTACTCATTATGTTAATACGGAAGAAGAAATCGAAGATTTATTTAAGAGAAATAAAATAGGAATGGCTGTTATTTTCAGTGAAAGATTCTACGAAAATATGCTTCATACGGGAGAAGCGCAGGTTTTAATTCTTGCAGACGCAACCGACCCTAATACCGCCAGCACCCTAAGCACATACGCATCTATGTTAATCGCATCATATCAAACAGATATAAATAAAAACCTGGGAAATATGCCGTATCAAATTACTCCGGAAATACAATTGCTCTACAATCCGAGTATGAAAGGTTCCTACAGTACAACTCCGGGCGTATTGGGATTAGTATTAATTCTAATTTGTGCCATGATGACATCCGTTTCTATTGTAAAGGAAAAACAGGTAGGAACAATGGAAATACTATTGGTTTCGCCACTAAAACCAATGACCATTATTGTTGCAAAAACAATCCCCTACTTCACAATTTCATTCATCAATTTAGCAACAATTCTATTGCTGTCGTACTTTGCATTAGGAGTACCTATTGTCGGCAACTTTGCTTTATTAATCGGCGTTTGTGTATTATATATTATTGTGTCATTAGCTTTCGGATTGCTGATTTCTACCGTTGTTTCCTCACAATTAGTCGCCATGCTTATCTCAGGTTTAGTTTTGATGATGCCCGTTATGATGCTTTCCGGATTGATTTTTCCCGTTGATAATATGCCTTTGGTTTTACAATGGGTTTCGCATATTGTCCCCGCAAAATGGTTTATCATGGCAGTAAAAAGTGTAATGATTAAAGGCGCCGGATTCAAAGCAATTTACGTTGAGTTTTCAATCTTGCTTGGAATGGCGATTTTATTACTGACGATCAGTATTAAAAAATTTAAGAATCGATTATAAACAAATAGTAAAATATTATAAATCCTAATTTTGATAATTAAAAATAAAAAATAAAATCATATTATATTTCCGGTTATAAAAACAGATAAAAATCTATGAAATTTATTAATAAATATTATATCAAAACCACCTAATAGCACGAATTTAATTATTATCTATGTTAAAATATCTTTTAGAAAAGGAATTTAAGCTGTTTTTTCGAAACAAATTCTTGCCGAATCTTGTGATTTTCCTACCATTTATTGCATTGGCGGTTTTTCCATTAGTGGCAAACTTAGATATTAGAAATCTTTCGGTTGCGGTTGTTGATCATGATAAAAGTCCGTACTCAAGACAATTAACAGATAAAATTTTATCATCAACATATTTCAAATTCTCCGGAAGTTTTGACAACTATAATAATGCTTTGGAAAGTGTTGAAAACGACAAGGCCGATTTAATTCTCGAAATTCCATTAAATTTTGAAAAAAATCTTGTCAAAGACGGGAATACACAAGTTTTCATTGCAATAAACGCCGTTGACGGAGTAAAAGGTGGAATGGGAAGTTCATATCTTACAGGCATAATATCCGATTTCAATCAAAACATTCAAACAGAATGGATTCAACCATCATCACGATTATCAATACCGCAAATAGATATCCGTCCTGTATATCTTTATAATCCGACATTACAATACATCTATTTTATGATTCCGGCGATTATTGTCATGATTATGGCTATGTTATGCGGTTTTCTCCCCGCTCTTAATATCGTTGAAGAAAAGGAAAACGGCACAATTGAGCAAATAAACGTTACTCCTGTAAGAAAATCTACATTCATATTATCAAAATTAATCCCATATTGGATAATCGGATTTGTTGTAATAAATATATGCATCGGTGTATCATGGCTTTTCTACGGATTTCTACCTAAAGGTTCAATTCTTACAATTTACTTGTTTTCAATAATATTTATCTTTACATTCTGCGGAATGGGTCTGGTTGTATCTAATTATGCCAATACAATTCAGCAGGCAATGTTTATCATGTTTTTCTTTATCACAACATTTATTTTCTTGAGTGGACTTTTCACTCCGTTTACAAACATGCCGCAATGGACACAAACACTCGGAGTAATCAGTCCGCTGAAATATATAATCGAAGTAACACGAATGGTTTATCTCAAAGGTGCAGTATTTATGGAGATGATTCCACAATTTGTCTCGCTTTTAGTATTAGCTATTCTCTTTAACGGCTGGGCAATATTGAGTTATAAAAAGAGAGCATAACCGACTTAATAATTGAAGAAAGATAATTAGCTCGTAATTTTTGATTTTTTATAATCCGGTCAACAAAACATTTTTTTATTTTTGTATTTAATTTTAAACTGAATAATAATGAAAATGCGTACTTTTTTAATTACAATAATTAATTTATTGATTATAAACAATTTATTCTCACAAGAAAATCTAAATGTTTATACCTACAAATTCGGTGACATGCAGGTTAGTTTGCTTCAAGAAATTTCCAAGTATGATAAACCTACTGTTTTAATCGGTTTGACAGATGAAATCTTAAATGAATGCGCTCCTGACGATACAATTCCGGGTGCGGTGAATGCATTTTTTTTGCAAGCAAATGGAAAGAATATTCTCATAGATTCCGGTTACGGTACAAAACTTTTTGATAATCTGAAGTTTTTAGGAATCGGAGCCGAAGATATTGATATAGTATTATTGACACATCTTCACGGCGACCATATTTCCGGAATGATGAAAAACGGTCGTAAATCTTTTCCGAATGCGGATGTTTATCTTTCACAGCGCGAACACGACTACTGGTTAAAAGAAACGGAGGATGAACGCTCTCACGCAATGTTATCAGAATATAAAGACCGTCTGCACACTCTTCATCCTAATAAATTAGGAGAAAAGGCCAAAGACTTTCTTCCGGGAATTCAGGCTTATGAAGCTTACGGACATACTCCCGGGCATACGGTTTATCTCTTTACATCTTCCGAGAAACAATTTCTGATTATTGGTGATGTGATTAATGTTGCTGCCATACAATTTCCATATCCGAATATTCCCGCAATTTACGACAAAAATGCCGAAGAGGCTTCAGCTACTAAAGTTATTGTGCTTGATTTTGCGTCAAAACACAATATTCCAATTGCCGGAATGCACATTTCTTACCCGGGCATGGGAAATGTTACAAAAAATAATAAAGGCGGTTTCATCTTCAAACCAATGAAATAATCTTAATAAATGAATTTCGTATCAAACTTACATTTGATTTACATTTCCTGATTTTTAACTGTAAACTATTCTGTTATGAAAAAAATTACATTAACATTAGTAATAACATTATTCGCCTTATCTTCCTTAGCGCAGAAGAACATTGACATTAATATTACAGGAATTGATGAGATAAAAGGTCAGATTGTTGTTCTTGTTTTTGATAATCCCGATAATTTCCCAAAGGATCAGAAACTTGCCAAATTTTTTAATTTTCCGGTAACAAGTAAAGAAATGACTGTTTGCGTAAAAGATCTTCAAGTACAGAATTATGCTATTTTTATTTATCACGACAAAGACAACAACGGTAAATGTAATCAAAATTTCATAGGTATGCCTACGGAAAAGATTGGATTTTCAAACAACATTCGTCCTAAACTCAAGGCTCCGAAATTCAATGAAGCAAAAGTTGACACAGAAACAAATGAAATTAGTGTCGAATTGTATAAAATGTGATAAAGATAATAAATTTATTTGTCATGACAAATAAATTTATTATCTTTGCGATGTTAATCAAAAAAGATAAAGTATGAACCAAAAACAATTTGTTGAATATTATCGTAAAGGATTCGGCGATAAGGCAGAATTGCCATTAGCATTTTGGTATTCCGATAAAGCAATTGCAGAGCCGATTGAACATAAAGGTTGCTATATAGGCGCAATGCAAGCAGCACGATATGGCGAAATTTTAAGTAGTAAAGCCGAAAACATTTCCTGCCCCGGCGGAAGATTATGGTCTGGTTTCGTTCCGCAACGTCCTAATTTGCCACATTTTATCTCTGTAATTGAACGTTACAAAAAAGATGAAGAGTTAGCTGCAGAATTTCTTAATAGTTTTCCGCGAGAAGAGCAAGCCGGAAAATGTATCAATTTTGCAAGAATTGATAAAATTGATTCTTTCGACAACTTAGAAGGTATTATTTTCTTCGCAACACCCGACATTCTTTCGGGTTTGGTTTCATGGTGTATGTTCGATACAAACGACGCAAATGCCGTGAGTGCTCCTTTCGGTTCCGGATGCAGCTCCATAATTACTCAAGTTCTTCAAGAAAATAGAAATGGCGGAAAACAAACATTTATAGGAATGTTTGACCCATCGGCACGACTGAGTGTTGAGGAAAATATTTTAACTTACTCTATTCCAATTGAACGATTTAAAGAAATGTGCGGAACAATGACGGAAACATTTCTGATTATGGAAACCAAAGATTGGAAAAAAGTTAAAGAACGTATTAATCATGAATGATCTTGATAAAATTGTTAACCATCGTTTAGCAACTGTTTCTCTTCTTTCGCGAAGATTGGTTTTCAGGATAATTGCAGAATCTGGAGTTGATATTACTCCCGAGCAATGGACATTATTGTATTATTTATGGAAAGAAAACGGACAATCAATCGGTGAGCTGTCAAAAGCTACTCAAAAAGATTTTGCCAATGTAACCCGAATTGTTGAAAAACTCATTGAGCATGGCTATGTAAAAAAGGAAAGAGATGTAAATGATAACCGGAGTTTTCGCATTTTTATCCTTCCGAAAGCTAATGAGATAAAAAATGATATAAAGAAAGTACAGGAAAAAATGCAGGATATTTCATTAAATGGAATAAATGATGACGAACAAATATTTATAATGCAGATTCTTGATAAGATGGAGAAAAATATTTTGAAACAATTAACAAGCGATAATAAATAAATGAATTAATATTCAATGTAATAAACTTTATCAATTCATTCAGTTTTATTGGTTTGCACCAAAACAATTTCAATATTTCAAAACATATCGCCTCAAAAAATATTATTTCCTTCGAAACTCCAATGGTGTCATTCCAACATGTTCTTTAAAAAACTTTCCGAAGAAAGATTGATTTGGAAAGTTTAATTCATCCGAAATCTGTAATACCGTTAAATCCGTAGATTTCAAGAGCATTTTAACTTCAATAATAATTGCCTGGTGTATCCAAAACAAAACCGTTTTTCCCGTAACTTCTTTTATTATTGATGATAAATATTTTGGAGTTATACAAAGTTTATCCGCATAAAAAGCAACAGTTCTATCTTGTTTATAATTAACTCTCAACAATTTAAAGAAATCAGTGGTAATTTCTTCCGCACGTGAAGAAGGAGAAGGCAATGCTCCTACCCTCATATTATAAAGTCCGATCATTTCTAAAAGCATTGTATAAAGAATTCCTTTAACAATTTCCACGCGGTAAGGTTGTTCGAACTGGTTGTGTTGCTTTACGATCAAAGCATAATATTCAATCAAATCCTCCATCGCATCCTTCGGCACTTCCATACATGGCAAATGTCCGAAATTCATCATAGTATAAAAATCTCGCGGCAAAGGGAGTCCGGCAATAAAATCAACAGAAACAAACAACTTTTCAATAAAAAAGTCGTCGGATTTATCTATAATTGTAATAACCTGATTCGGCATAATGGCAATAATAGTATTGGGTTTCAGATCATATTCCCGAAAATTTATCCTAAGTTTCGCACTTCCTCTTAAACATAATCCCAAGACAATTCCGGAAAACATAAATGGGTCGTTGAACAAAATTTTTTGAGAAATCAAATTATTATTATCCGGCAGAATGAAATTTTTTATACCATAATTATTATCAACGTTTTCTAAATCAGCAATTAAAATCCTATTTGATTTAATATTAGTCATATTTTTATACGTTAAAACTTTACAAAGATAAAAATATTATAGTAATACGGATTTTACGTATTAATAAACCTCAGATTGCGGAATTTAAAGATTTTAAAATTTTATAATATTATCAGATTCTATAAATTATATTATTAAATCATTACCAAGTAACTATTAACCTCATAGTTCCAATTTCGTCTCTCAATCTAATTTTTCAACCATTTAGACAGATTTTTAACATTTTCATAACTTAATTTCTTAATTTTGCATTCGCAAATCCAAAAATCATTTAATGAGAAATATCAATAACATAATATCATTTAGCAACTTTAAGATTAGAAAAGAATTTATCACATATCGTATTGCAATTCTTCTATCGCTCGGACTAAGCATTACTCTATTTCTGTTTTTTTCTCTGAATCTTTATTTTAATGAATTAATTGCACCGCACGACGATTTTGCGCAACCTCCGCATCGCATGACAACCATAACAATGTTGTATAATTGGATATCAACCTTGTTATTGATACTTTGTTTGTTTCTACTTAATTTTCGTTTATTCAAAACTAAAATATCTCCACCAAAGAGAAATCTAATTATAGTCGTAGGAAGTTTGCTAATTATCCTAATTCTTCGCATAGCAACAACATGGATTTTAACCGAAATAGATTCGCCTTTACTTGACTCCCCTATTTTTCCTATAAAATGGAGAGGGATTTTCAGAGATCTTTTTTTAATGGTGATTATCATTTTTATTTCACAAATTTTACTTCTTTCTCAAAAAAGACGATATGCCGAACTGAATTATGAAGCAATGAAAGCCGAAAATGCTAATTCAAGGTTTGAAGCGCTTAAAAATCAATTGGATCCGCATTTTTTATTTAACACTTTCAATACTTTGGATTCACTGATACAAGAAGATCCCGAAGGTGCCCGAAATTATTTGCAGCAATTATCGGCAGTATTTAGATATGTTATGCCTAACAAGGAACTTACAACCCTCGGAGATGAACTGGAATTTACACGCAATTACAACGATCTTATGCAATTACGATATGAAGATTGTTTGATTTTTGAATTTGACATAGATGAAAATTTCTTGCACTATCAAATCGTTCCGTTAAGCATTCAAACACTTGTAGAAAATGCCATAAAGCATAATGTGATATCTGCAGACACACCTTTTACGATAAAGATTTCTGTAGGACCGGAACCTATTGTAACTGTAATAAATCAAATCAGACCTAAAAAAACATCACAAAGCGGAAGCGGAATAGGATTATCAAATCTTTCCGAGCGTTTTAAACTAAAACTTCAAAAGGAAATAATAATAACAAATGTAAACGGTGTATTTAAAGTAACGCTTCCTCTATTAACACCGGAAAGCAACAAACAAAACAGCAAATTGTAATTATGAAAGCTATAATAATTGAAGATGAAAAAAGAGCAATCGACAATCTGAAACGACTGCTCGGAAAGCTCGATCCTGAAATAGAGGTTATTGCGGAAATAGCTACAATAGACAATAGTATAAAATGGTTTAATAATAACCCAATGCCGGATATTGTATTTCTTGATATACATTTAGCCGATGGTTCATCTTTTGAGATTTTCAAAGAAATTGATATTGAATCTCCTATTATATTTACAACCGCTTATGACGAATATGCGTTAAAAGCTTTTGAGGTAAACAGTATTGATTACCTTTTAAAACCGATAAATAAGGAAAAACTTCAAAGGGCCTTATCTAAAATAAAAATGTTTACTCACACCAAAGATGTTATTTCATTAAACAATTCTAATTTGATAAAAGCTTTGACACAGACTCTTCGTAATGAACCTAATTACAAAACTTCTATTCTTGTAATTCATAAAGATAAATTGATTCCTGTTCATGTTGAAAACATCGCATATATCTATACGGAACATAAAATTGTAAAAGTTGTAACTCTTAATAATACCGATTATGTTATTGATCAATCTTTGGAAAAACTTTCTCAACAATTAGATCCCGGCAATTTCTTCCGAGTAAACAGACAGTATTTTGTTTCGCGCAATGCGATAAAAGACGCATCTATATGGTTTTCCGGACAATTATCATTAAACCTGAAAATTCAAACGCAAGAAAGAATAGTAGTAAGTCGCTCCAATGTGAAAAGTTTTAAAATATGGCTGACAACCTAAAAAATATCACAGACATTTCCGATATTCTATAGGTGATTTCCCAGTATTTTTCTTAAAAAACTTACTAAACGATGCCTGGTCGGAAAAGTTTAGTTTATCTGCAATTTGTTGGATAGTAATCTTTTTGTTC
Source organism: Bacteroidales bacterium (assembly GCA_031276035.1). Taxonomy (NCBI): domain Bacteria; kingdom Pseudomonadati; phylum Bacteroidota; class Bacteroidia; order Bacteroidales; species Bacteroidales bacterium. Next base: position 70,427 of record JAISNV010000033.1, read on the forward strand.
CGAAGTAATATTTTTGCATCCATCAAAATAACATCGCTAATCACTTTTATAGATGTCTTTCCAATAACTTGTTTGACAACTCTTGACAGATAAATGGGAGTAATATTTAATTTTTTTGCATAAAAAGCAACTTCATGCTCCTGTGTACTGTGTTTAAAAAGTAAATCGAAGAAATGAACAACTATTAACTCGTAAGCATTCTGCGGTTTATAAACTTCTGTTTCAAACTTTTGTATCAATAAATTCCATATTTCAAACATCAAATTAGCAAAATCATTTTTTATAATTTTTGCCCGATAAAAATATTCTTCCCGTAAAATATCCTTCTTCAATTTTTCTACATTCTCAACGATTCTGCTAAAATCCATATCTTGTAGTCCAATAATCGGATTAGGTTTTCCCGCATTTAGCACATCCAAAGGCGGCTTTTCATCATCCGTAGAATTTTTGAAAAAATCATGTTCCACAACAATATGAAATCCCCGAAAATCTTCCGATGAAAAAACATTATTAATGATGTGTTTTTCAATCAGTGTAAACATCATATTTTTCTTTATCGTATATGGCTTATAATCAATTGTAATATGAAGTTCTCCTGCAGTAACCAAGAAAATAGTAAACGCGTTCAATCGTATCGGTATAGCTAAATGATCCTCTTCCTCAGCCGGTAAATGATTGAGATCTATAAGAATAATTTTATTCTCGTAATTGATTACTCTATCGAATTGTATATCATCAATAAAATCAGTTAATTCTTTTAACTGTGAACTTGTTTCCATATTTGATTCTGAGTATTTTTCCTGCAAAGGTAGTAAAAGAATAATGACAAAGTAAAAAAATGACAAATATCACGTGATTTTCGTCGAAAGAATTTGAGTGTTCGTAGAAAAAGTAAAAAATGGACAAATATTGGTTAAATTAAGACATCTAGAGTTGCTAGCATTTGTAAGACTTTTGCATTCAAAAATAAACAGTTGATAACTTAAAAAAATAATTATAAAATGAGAAAAAAAATAATCATTCATTCGGTATGGATAATATTATTAGGAGCATGTTTAACTTCGTGCGGCAGTAAAGCTACAATGCAACCGGCACAGGCAGAATACAAATTAATGGAAATCAGTTTAAGCGATAAAAAGCTGACAACAAGTTACTCCGCATCCATCAAAGGCAGGCAAGACATAGAAATCCGTCCGCAGGTTTCCGGTCTTATTACGGATATATTGGTAACGGAAGGTGAGATTGTTAGTAAAGGACAGACATTGTTTATTATCGACCAAGTAGCATACAAAGCATCTTTGGAAACGGCAAGAGCCAATGTAGAAGCAGCCAAGGCTACTGTAGAAACCGAACAACTGACTGTTTCCAGTAAAGAAGAATTATACGCACAGGATGTGATTTCTCTTCACGATTTGCAGACTTCCCGAAATTCTCTCAAGACAGCCGAAGCACAACTCGCACAGGCGAAAGCACAGGAAATAAGTGCAAATAACGATCTGTCTTATACCGTAATAAAAAGTCCGGCGGACGGTATTGTCGGCACATTACCTTACCGCGTGGGAGCCTTAGTAAATTCTTCTATTACAACTCCGCTCACAACAGTTTCCGACAATTCTGAAATGCACGTCTATTTCTCCATGACGGAAAATAATGTTCTTTCGCTTACGCGTCAATACGGTTCGTTGGCAAAAGCGGTTGCATCTATGCCGGAAGTAGAACTCAAACTCAGCGACGGAAGCATATATGAAACTAAAGGTCGTATAGAAACCATCAGCGGCGTTATCGACAAAACAACCGGAGCAATCAGCGTAAAGTCGTCTTTCCCCAATGAAAACGGTATTTTGTTGAGTGGCGGCGCCGGCAGTGTGATTTATCCTTACGAAATGAAAGATGTTATCGTAATCCCACAAGCTGCCACCTACGAATTGCAGGATAAAATATTTGTTTATAAAGTTATTGACAGCATTGCCGAATCAACAGAAATCAAGACTTTCCAGATAAACGACGGAACAACTTACATTGTGGAATCCGGTCTTTCAGTAGGAGATATTATTGTTGCCGAAGGAGCGGGACTTCTGCGAAACGGCGCTACCGTTTCGCAAATTAAGAATTAAGAGTTAAGAATTAAAAATGAAAGGCTGAGTGATGTATAACATTGATAATAAACATATTTCATTAATTTATTATATAATTTATTATAGATTTATGGTAATATCTAAATTTAATGAGATAAATAAATCATTCTTAACTATTTCGTTTTGAAGTTTTAACGATGGAAGCGAGTATGCAAATAATTTCTTCAATATCAACAAAAAGAGAATCGTACATGGATTTTGTAATAAATTTAGTATCATGTAAAAGGTTAATCCAATATTTTGTTTCGTTGGCTTCTTTCAGTGTAACATACATTTCATTGATAAAATCAGCCTTACTTTGTGCAAAGCGACCTTCACTAACAAGTGCACCAATTGCAGTTCCGCTTCGTAACAATTGCTTTGACAAAACATATTCCTGTTTTTTCTTGCTTAAGAACGTATATGCATTTACTATACGTATAGCAAATTTATATGATTTATCAGAAATGATACTATCTTTTTCCATTTCTAAATATTTTAATTCCAATAATATAATTGCAAAATTAAATAAAAAATTCTTAACTCTTAATTTTTAATTCTTAATTTCATGAGTATAAAAACCTTTATAGATCGCCCCATTCTTTCCGCAGTTATTTCCATTGCGATTGTTATATTGGGTATAATAGGACTTCAATCGTTGCCCATAGAGCAATATCCTACCATTGCAACTCCAACCGTGATGGTTTCGGCTTCTTATACCGGAGCTGATGCCCAAACGGTACAAAACAGTGTTATTATTCCGTTGGAAGAGGCAATTAACGGAGTTGAAAATATGATTTATATGACTTCGGATGCCAGCAATAACGGTTCGGCTTCCATTTCAGTATATTTCGAGCAGGGAACCGATCCCGATATGGCAGCAATCAATGTGCAAAACCGCGTTTCGCAAGCCAGCGGACAACTTCCGGCAGACGTTACAAAAGGTGGGGTAACGGTTAGCAAAATGCAGAGCAGTCAGGTAATAATTTTCAATCTCTACAGTAGCGACGACCGTTTCGATGAATTATTCCTCACCAATTATGTAAATATCAATATCATTCCTAAAATACTTCGGATTGAAGGTGTTGGCGGTGTGGATGTATTGGGCTCGGATTATGCAATTCGTATCTGGTTGAATCCGGGATTGATGGCACAATATGGACTTGTTCCACAGGATATTGCTAATGTTTTGGGCGAACAAAATTTAGAATCCCCAACCGGAAATTTCGGTGAAAATTCAGATAATATGTTCCAATATTCTATGAAATATAGAGGACGGTTCGAAACACCGGAAGAATTTGGCGAATTGGTTATCCGTTCGCTTCCCGATGGTGAAGTGTTGCGCTTAAAAGATGTTGCCGATATAGAACTCGGAGCAGAAAGCTATACCATGACCGGAACAGCAAACGGGCATCCCGGAACTGTCTGCATGGTTTCTCAAACCGCCAATTCCAATGCCCGCGATATCGCCATTCAGATTGAAAATTTGTTGGAAGAAATAGAAAGTGATTTACCCCCAGGCGTAAAAATCGGCACAGTGCAGAATGTACGTGATTTCTTGGATGCATCCATAAAAAATGTACTTACAACACTGCTCGAGGCCCTCATTCTGGTTATCCTTGTAGTATATATTTTCCTGCAAAACGCTCGGTTAACGCTTATTCCAATGATCAGTATATTTGTTTCCCTTATAGGTACATTCGGCGCTTTATCATTGTTTGGCTACAGCATTAACCTGCTAACACTCTTTGCATTAGTACTTGCAATTGGTACTGTGGTGGACGATGCCATCATTGTAGTCGAAGCGATACAGGCAAAACTAGACCAGGGCTATAAATCCGCCTACAAGGCAACTGTAGACGGGATGAATGGTATTACTTCGCCTATTATTGTCAGTACAATGGTTTTTATGGCGGTATTCATTCCTGTGACTTTTATCGGCGGCACGTCCGGTATTTTCTTCACACAATTCGGTGTTACAATGGCAGTTGCGGTAGGAATCTCCGCTTTGAATGCGCTTACCCTAAGTCCGGCCCTCTGCGCCTTATTGATTCGTCCGGAAAAAGATTCGGGAGAAGGCGGAAAGTCGTTCCAACAACGTTTTCGCAAAGGATTCAATACCGCATTCAACACAATCACAAATCGTTATGCCGGCGGTGTGAAATTTTTTCTGAAACGTAAATGGGTGGCAGGCGGAATTTTGGCAACAGCTTTTGCACTGTTGATTTTTACAATGGTAAATACCAAAACAGGCCTTGTTCCCGATGAAGACCAGGGAATGCTTTTTGTGAACGTGAATACTGCTCCGGGAACAACGCTTAGTCAAACGCAAGAAGTAATGGCAAGAGTGGAAGAAGCGATTAAAGATATTCCCCAGATTGCCGAATATTCCAACAATGCCGGTTTCGGAATGCTTTCGGGACAAACACCGACTGCCGGAATGATTATGTTACGTCTCAAACCGTGGGACGAACGCAAGGGTAAAGGAGATGATATTGACGCTGTAATAAACGAAATTTATGCCCGTACGACAAATATCAAAAATGCAAATCTTTTCATTTTTTCACCACCTATGATTATCGGTTACGGTTCGGGCGACGGTTTCGAGATGTATATGCAGGATAGAGCGGGAGGAACTGTAGAAGACCTTTATTATGCAACGCAGGATTTTATTGCCAAGCTTAATGAGCGTCCCGAAATCGGCATGGCATATTTTACATTCGATATTAAATATCCGCAATATTCTGTAGACGTGGATTTCGCTAAATGTAAACGGGCAGGTGTTTCGCCAAGCGAAGTCTTATCTGTAATTTCGAGTTATTACGGAGGAGTTTATTCCTCCAACATAAATCGTTTCTCGAAAGTATATCGCGTTATGATGCAAGCTTCTACAGAATATCGTCTTGATACGGAATCGCTCAACAATATTTTTGTCCGCACTGATGAAGGAATGGCTCCAGTGGCTCAATTTGTTACATTGACTAAAACTTATGGCTCTGAGACTATAAGCCGTTTCAATATGTTTAATTCAATAGCCGTAAACGGTTCCCCGGCAGATGGATACAGTTCCGGTGATGCAATTCAAGCGGTTAAGGAAACTGCCGCACAATATCTTCCCACAGGATACGGATACGAGTTTAGCGGTATGAGCCGGGAAGAATCCGACAGCAGCAATAATACCGTCATTATCATCGGATTATGTATATTGTTTATCTTTTTGATTCTTTCTGCATTATATGAAAGTTTCTTAATTCCGCTTGCCGTAATTTTATCTGTCCCTATCGGATTGATGGGTAGTTTTTTATTCACTTGGATGCTCGGATTGGAAAATAACATTTACTTGCAAACAGGAATAATTATGCTTATCGGACTTTTATCCAAAACAGCGATTTTGATTACCGAATTGGCACAACGTTACCGCAAAGAGGGATTGAGCATTTACGAATCAGCATTGAGAGCCGCCAAAGAACGTCTTCGTCCTATTTTGATGACCGCTTTGACCATGATAGTCGGATTACTTCCTTTGGTATTTTCATCCGGAGCAGGGGCTAACGGTAATATCTCGCTCGGTGTAGGAACTGTATTCGGCATGACGATCGGAACTTTAGCCTTGTTGTTCATAACCCCGTCATTGTTTGCTGTGATGCAGAAATTGCAGGAAAAGTTAAAAGTTAAGAATGAAGAATGAAGAGTTAAGAATTAGTAATATTTAAATAAGATAAAATGAAGATGCCGACAATAATTAACTCACTTAGTGTGCTAAATATAAAATATTTAGCTATAGTTTCAATCGCTTTTACACTCAACCCCGAACTTTTCAATCTTAATTCTTAATTCCATGAACTCCGTTGACATATTAGGCACTGAGAAAGTTGGAAAGCTATTGTACAAATACGCTGTACCGTCGATTATTGCTATGGTTGCTCAATCCTTATACAATCTTGTTGATAGTATTTTCATCGGTCATGGAGTTGGAGTTTTGGCAATTGCGGCTTTGGCTATCGCTTTACCGCTGATGAATTTGAGTTCCGTTTTAGGTTCGATGGTTGGCAGCGGAGCTTCAACATTTATTGCTCTCAAGCTAGGAGAAAAAGACAAAAAGTCGGCATCTCTTTGTTCCGGAAATGTTGTTTTACTCAATCTGATCATCGGCATAAGCTATACAATAATTGTCTTAATCTTTTTAGACCCGATTTTGTTATTCTTCGGTGCGAGTGAGGACACGCTTCCATTAGCAAGAGATTATATGCAGATAATAATTATCGGAAATATTATAACGCAATTATTTTTAGGACTCAATGAAGTAATCCGTTCGTCTGGATATCCGCAAAAAGCAATGAAAATGATGCTGTTGGCAGTTATATTAAATTGTTTTTTAGACGCTCTTTTCATTTTCGGTTTCGGCTGGGGAATAAAAGGAGCCGCATACGCGACAGTTCTGGCACAGATTATTGCCCTACTTTTTGAAATCAAACATCTTTCAAACAAGAATCATATCATTCATTTCGAACGCAATATCTTTCATCTGAGAAAAAATATTGCTTCAAAAATCATCACAATCGGACTTTCACCCTTTTTAGTCAATGTTTGCAGCAGTTTGGTGGTAATCATTTTCAATAATATATTTAAAAAATACGGCGGCGATTTATATATTGCGGCTTACGGAATCGTTAACAGGCTGCTTACTATTGTTGTTATGATTTTAATGGGATTATCAATAGGAATGCAACCGGTATTTGGATATAATTTCGGAGCAAAATTGTACCCACGCGTAAAAAGGACGCTCGGAATAACTTTGTTGTGTGGAATCTCTATTGCAAGCTTTGCTTTTATATTGTTCCAAAGTTTTCCGGAACTATTATGCAAATTATTCTCACATGATTCGGGATTGATAGAAATATCTTCGCAAGGATTGCGGATTATGAGCGCCATGTTACCTTTTGTTGGATTTCAAATTGTGGCTTCTAATTTCTTTCTATCAATCGGTTATGCAAAAAAATCAATATTTCTTTCGCTTACACGTCAATTTTTATTTCTCATTCCCTGCATTTTGATATTGCCGAAATTTTTGGGTATAACCGGAGTTTGGGCGAGCGCTCCATTAGCCGATTTAATTTCGGCTATTGTTACCGGAATCATGTTATTACATCAGATTAAGTTACTAAAAAGAATACAAAACCATGCTATACAATAAATTAAGAAAGATAGAATATTCCTTATACCAGAAAAATTAAAAATAAAGCTTAATTACATAATCATCTAAACCAAAATAATATGACTAAAAATAATAATCAAAATATGAAATCGAAAATCCAATTTTTAATTTTTACTTTTTCATTTGTAATCCTATTCTCCGGTTGCGGTATTTACACCAAATATTCTCGTCCCGAAATGCGTACCGATAATGTTTTCGGAGAAAATATAGAAACTGTTGATACAACAACCATCGGGGATTTACAATGGACGGAAATGTATTCAGATGCATATTTGCAGAAATTGATTCAAAAAGGGTTGGATAATAATACTGACCTTCAGATTGCCCGCTTACGGATCTCACAGTCTCAGGCATCTCTGAAATCCGCCAAACTCGCTTACACTCCTTCGGTTTCTTTCAATCCGTCGGGAACCGTCAGTAGTTTTGACGGACAGTCGGCAAGTAAAACCTACGAATTACCTGTGAGTGCCAGTTGGGAAGTGGATATCTTCGGGAAATTAACCAATCAAAAACGACAATCACAGGCATCGCTTGAAGAAAGCGAAACATACCAACAAGCGGTGCAATCTCAATTGATTGCCAATATTGCTAATTATTATTATACTTTGTTGATGCTGGATGAACAGTTACGAGTAACTCAACAAACAGCTGTAAGTTGGGAAGATAATGTAAGAACGTTGCGTGCTTTAAAGAAAGCGGGCGAAACCAATGAGGCGGCGGTTTCACAGGCTGAAGCCAACAAATGTTCTGTGGACGCTACCGTATATGATTTGAAGTTGCAAATTACGGAAATTCAAAATTCATTATGTGCTTTGCTTGGCGAAATTCCTCAAACAATAGAACGTGGAAACCTGAACAATCAAACTTTTCCACAAGAATTATCCGTTGGTATTCCGGTTCAATTACTATCCAACCGTCCGGATGTACGAAATGCAGAAGCATCGTTAAAAAGGGCTTTTTATACTACCAATGAAGCACGTTCCTATTTTTATCCTTCTTTGAATTTGAGCGGAATTTTGGGTTGGACAAACAGCAGTGGCGGAGTCGTTACCAATCCGGGAGCTTTGATTTGGCAAGTTGTGGGATCTATAGCTCAGCCGATTTTTAATCAAGGAAAAAACAAGGCCCGACTCGAAATAGCTAAATCTCAACAAGAAGAGGCAAAACTGACGTTCCAGCAAACCATTTTGGATGCAGGTGCGGAAGTGAACACAAATCTTGCCAAATATCAAACCGCGAAACAGAAAGTAGCTCTTTATGAAACACAAATATACTTACTCGAATCCGCAGTTAAATCTACCAAACTGTTGATGGAATACGGAACAATTAATTATCTGGAAGTTCTCACAGCGCAACAAACCTTATTGGATGCCGAGCTTTTACAAATCTCCAATCGATTTGATGAGATACAGAGCATTATTAATCTGTATAGTGCTTTGGGCGGAGGAAGATGATTTAGAACCAAAAATAAAATGAATAATATTATCATTTTGAAGAAATATTCATTAGAATGATAATGTTATCATCGCACTAACTAAATTACTGTTAGAATCCGCATTATGACTATGTGTTTTATATATATAATTTACTTGGCAACGAAGGAATTTTGTAGCCCAATAATTTAATCCTACTGTGTAATCCGTTTGATAAGTTTCGGGGGAATTTATATCATTACGGAAAAAGTCATAACGGATAGCAGGCATTAATCTTCCGAAGAAAGTGTAACCGGCCAGCACATAAAATCCATCACTTTTCACTCCTCCGGTATTTCCTCCTACATACTCTGCACGAGCCACAACTTTTTTATCATCATAACGTATTCCCAAACTCCAGCGATCGCGACGCGATAAGACATTCTCCGCATCATCAGTATCAACTTCGAATTTACCTAAATATCCGGAAGCGGAAATCGTCAAATGTTTAATCGGATTAAAACTAATTCTACCGACAACATCTTTGGCTTTATCTTTATCCCGTATATTTATGCCGGAACCATTGAAAACACCCAAATCATATTGCAACATGTAAAATCCGTCTGCTTTAAAAAGAGAACCGCTGACCATTATACCAACGTCTCTTCCGTTAGATTTCATTCCTGATATATCTTGATAAGAGCAAAGTTTTATAGTTGACATTGAGTTATCTATAAACTCCAAATTTTGCGGCGAATACGGATTCTCCATAGTAAAAGGAATCTTAAATTCTCCTACCTGAATATGCAACCACGGTTTGATTTTCGCTCGAACATAGGCATCCAACAAAAAAGCATCGGAAGCAAATTCGAACTGTAATCTATAATCGAAAACCGGAGATAAATCGCCCCGAAAATCAATTCTGGCGCGGCGGACATCAAAAGAATTTATATCATCTCCGTATTGATAACGAAAATTGATTAATCCTGAAATCTTAGGAAGCATCGATTGGATCTTCTCTAATTTTTTTAATCTTTCATTGGTAGTACTATCCGGTTCCTGTGCAAAGATTGTTATTGGCAATAATATAATTAGTATTAAAAGTGTATTTTTTTTCATAAACAAAATTTATTTAAATTAATTAAGAGTTATGGATGGTTTGATTTGTTATTATAATTTTCACAAATTTATCTTTAACGGAGAATACTAATTTGTTATTAATTTTACACATAACAATATCCCTTCAATTTTTAACTATTAATTCTTAACTCTCTTAACTCATCACTACTTACGATGCAATCCGCATTCTTTATGATTCGGATCTTCCCACCACCAGCGGCCGGCACGTATATCTTCGCCCTGTTCAACGGCTCGAGTGCAAGGTTCGCAACCAATACTCGGAAATCCTTTATCATGAAGTTTATTATATGGAACAGAATTTTCCTTAATATATTTCCAAACTTGCTCTTCCGTCCAATTTATAAGCGGATTTATCTTTACAAGTCCGTTACTTTCATCCCACTCGACTAATTGAACATCATTGCGCGTAACAGATTGCTCGTGGCGAAGTCCGCATATCCAGGCATCCAAGCCGGCAAAAGCACGACGCAAAGGTTCGATCTTCCTGATTTCACAACATTTTTTTCTTTTTTCAATACTCTCATAAAAAAGATTAATTCCTTCAGCATTTACCATTTGTTCAACTCTTTTATAATCAGGAAAATAAATTTCTATATTAATTCCGTACTTCATACAAGTTTTATCAATCAATTGATAAGTTTCCGGAAATAATCGACCGGTATCAAGGGTAAAAATTCTGATTGATTTATCAATTTTGACAATCATATCGGTGAGTGCCTGGTCTTCGATGCTTAAACTTGAAGATAAAGCTATTTTTTTATCAAATTTTTCTAAAAAGAAACTAATAACTACCTGCGGATCCGCATCAATAAGTTCTTTATTCCACTTTTCGATTTCAACTTTTGAATACATAATTAAATATTTTCTATTATCATACCTGCGCCAACAGTTTCAAATGTATGTTGATCAATAATAATTAAACTTCCTGTTATGCGATTATGTTTGTAATAATCATAAACTAAGGGATTGGCGGTTTGAATTGTAATTGCAGCAATGTCATTCATATTAAGCTGTTTTACATCTGATTCAAGTTCTAATGTATTGATATTATGTTTGTAATGAATCTCTTTGACAATACCCAATGTTTCATTTGTTGCTTGTTTGATTAAGTACCTGCCGTTTAATGGCATTGGACTTTCATTAAACCAACAAACAGTCAGAGTTATTTTTTGTGAAACTTGAGGCTCAATACCTTTCGTCCCTACTAACATATCTCCTCTGCTTATATCAATATCATCGGCAAGTTGAATCGTAACCCAATCGGGAGTAAAAACTTCATCAATTACTTTCTCTGCCTGCGATAAAGCCGTAACCTTCGATTTCAGTCCGGAAGGCAAAACTCGCAATTCGTCCCCAATATTAAGTATTCCGCCCGACATTCTTCCGGCGTAACCCCTGAAATCGGGGAATTTATCGGAAATCGGCCGAATAACATATTGTACGGGCATTCTAACTTCGGAAGAATTTATTTTATGTTCTATAGGCGTACTCTCCAATAACTCCATCAAAGTTTCGCCGGTATACCAAGAGATTCGTTCCGATCTTTCAACAACATTATCTCCGTATTTTGCAGAAATCGGAATAAATTTCACAGCATCGATTTTCAAAGTCTTCAATATACTATTATAACTTTCACAAATCTCATCATAAACTTCCTGCGAGAAATTTATAAGATCCATTTTATTGATACAAACCACAATATGGGGAATTCCGAGCAATGAGGCAATAAAAGAATGCCGTACCGTTTGTTCCAGAATACCATGTCGCGCATCAACTAATATAATTGCAAGATCTGCGGTAGATGCACCTGTAACCATATTCCGGGTATATTGAATGTGTCCGGGAGTATCAGCAATAATAAATTTGCGTTTAGGAGTAGCAAAATACCTGTAAGCCACATCAATAGTAATACCTTGCTCTCTTTCGGCGCGAAGGCCATCGGTAAGTAAAGCCAAATTAACTTCCTCATTTCCACTACGTTTAGAAGCAGTTTCAACAGCTTCAAGTTGATCCTCAAAAATCGATTTGCTATCGTACAACAGTCGCCCGATTAAAGTACTTTTCCCGTCATCAACACTTCCGGCTGTAGTAAAGCGTAAAAGCTCCATATCTAAATATCCGTTTTTTGACATAATTTTTTAATTAAAATATTCATTTATACAGAATTACAAAATTTTTAAAATTAACATATATGTAAACTATATGTCAGCAAATTTTTCATTATTAATCAATTATTTAAATTCATTTAATAATAATCAAAAGTAACCTGATTTCTTCCGGTCTTCCATAGCCGTTTCGGATCTTTTATCATCGGCACGGCTACCGCGTTCAGTAACGCGTGTTGCGGCAATTTCCTCTATGATATCTTCCAATGTATGTGCTTGGGAAAGTGTTAGTCCGGTACAACTGATATCACCGATAGTTCTGCATCTGACATTACGGATTTCCACTGTTTCGGTAGGACGAAGTTTCATACAAGGTTCAACCGCCAACCATTGTCCGTTACGCTTAAACACAGGTCTTTCGTGAGTGAAATATATACTCGGCATTACAATATTTTCCTGCAAAATATATTGCCATACATCCATTTCAGTCCAATTACTTATAGGAAAAATACGAAAATGCTCGCCCATATTCTTATGGCCATTAAAAATATTCCACAACTCCGGACGTTGATTCTTCGGATTCCACTGTCCAAATTCATCACGATGCGAGAAAATACGCTCCTTAGCGCGGGCTTTTTCCTCATCTCTACGGGCACCGCCGATTGCAGCATCAAATTTGTATTCTTCAATAGTATCAAGCAATGTTGTAGTCTGCAATTTATTACGACTTGCATCATAGCCTGTTTCTTCCTTTACCCTACCCTTGTCAATCGATTCTTGCACAGAACCTATAATCAAAGTCGCACCTAATCTTTCAACAAGAGCATCACGATATTCAATTGTTTCAGAGAAATTATGACCGGTATCTATATGCAAAAGAGGAAAAGGCAATTTTGCAGGATAAAAAGCCTTGTAAGCCAGATGAGTAAGAACAATTGAATCTTTTCCGCCGGAAAACAGAAGTGCAGGTTTTTCAAACTGTGCCGCCACCTCCCGCAAAATGTAAATTGACTCGGCCTCCAACTCTTTAAGATGTGTTAATTTATATTCAGACATATTATTATTTCCTTTAATTTCAATATTTTAACTAAAAACTCCAGATAAATACTTTTTTGTCAGTTCATGTTGCGGATTATTGAAAACCGTTTTTGCATCTCCTGCTTCAATAACTTCGCCAAGATACATAAAAACAACATAATCAGCTATTCGCAAAGCTTGATGCAAAGTATGAGTAACCATTATAATCGAATAGTTTTCCTTTAACTTCACAAAAAGATCTTCAATAATTTTGCTGGAAATGGGATCGAGTGCACTGGTTGCCTCATCGGCAAGAATAAACTGCGGTTCAACGGCTAAGCTACGAGCCAAGCACAGTCTTTGTTGCTGTCCGATCGACAAACGGATTGCGGGCGAACGAAGCCGATCCTTTACTTCTTCCCACAAACCCGCACTTTCCAAATAGTGTTTAACAATCATATTTAATTTTTTTCGATTTTTGATTCCGTGAATACGGCAGCCGTAAGCAATATTTTCAAAAATTGACATCGGCAAAGGACAAGGCTTTTGAGAGATTAAACCCATTTTGCGTCGCAATTCCGTAATTTCAGTACCACTATTAATAATGTCTTCACCGTCAATTAAAACCTTACCATCCAGCTTAACTCCGTCTTCCACAGCATCAATCAATCTGTTAAGAGTTTTCAACAAAGTCGATTTACCGCATCCCGACGGACCGATGATACAAGTAATTTTATTATCCGGAATAGAAAGGTTAACATCTTTCAGGATATGATTATTTTTGATATAAACATTCAAATTCTGCACAACTAATTCGCTCTCCGCATTTTTTCTGATAAACTTATGATCGGGGCGAAAGAGTTTAACTTCTTTGCGAAGTGTTGATGATTCTTGCCATTGATTATACTGGTTATAAGCAAGATTTATAGAAGCTTTAAGACTCATTTCAATTTATTTTTAGAAAAACGATTTGTAAAATAACGACCTAATAAACTCAATATCAAGACAATTATAGTTAACACCAATGCGGCAGCATATGCCCTATCTTGAACTTCGGGAATCGGGCTGCTAAGTTGAAAGAAAACCGCTAAAGGTAATGTAGCTGCGGGTTGCGACAAAGAAGTCGGAATGCTATCGGTATAGCCGGCCGTAAACATCACGGCGGCGGCATCTCCGATTGCCCTTCCGACAGATAGTAAAGTTGCCGTAGCAATTCCGGGAGCAATTTGTCGCAAAACGACCTTGATAGTTTCAAATCTCGTTGCACCCAAAGAATAAGTTGCGTCCAGTATCTCACGCGGAAATTGCTTTGCCACCTCATCCATAGACCGAACAAAAATCGGAATAATCAATAAAGTTATCACAATAATTCCTCCCAACAAAGATGCCTTTATACCCAACATAACCATAATCGTAAATGCAAAAGCGCCATAAACTATGGAAGGAATCCCAAACAGAACATCATAAGATAATCGTGTAATATAAGCAAGTTTGGAGTTTTTTTTCAAGTAAATATTAAGATAGAAAACGATAGGAATACTGACTAGAAGTCCTAAAACAGTTGATGCACCGACAATATAAAGCGAGCCAACAATTGCATTGAGAAAGCCTCCTTCCTTTCCGATATAAAAACCTCCGCCGGGTAATTTGGTAATCATATCCCAGCTCATAGCACTCCATCCTTTAGAAAAAATAGTAAAGATGATACTGAACACCACACCGAAAACAAGCAGGAGAGCAAGAATCATCAAAACACGCATTAATTTTTCAACAAAAAATTTCATCAGCTATTTAACTTTTCAATTCTATATAAAACCATTCGGGATGCAACATTGAACAATAATACCACTACAAAAAGTATGAGTGCGGCAAACATTAAAGCCGCTTCATAAAGGGGCAGAGACAACATTTCTCCGTAATTATTGGCAATTAATGCCGGAATCGGATAAACCGCATCAAACATAGAGTTAGGTATTTGCGCTAAATTTCCGCAGACCATAAGTACTGCTATTGTTTCTCCGAAAGCACGGGAAATTGCAAGTACTACGGCAGCAATCATTCCCGGAATTGTTTTTCTAAGCACAACACGACGTGTTGTTTGCCATTTTGTTGCGCCCAATACCAAAGAAGATTCCCTCAAGTCGTTAGGAACTGTAGAAAACAATTCAACAAAAAGGCTAACTAAAAGCGGTAATATCATTACGCCCAGCACAATGCCTCCTGCCAACGCACTATATCCAGTAGAATATTCGACAAATTTCGGTGCAATCTTTTCCGATATCCACGGAACTATTATCAGAGTTCCCCAAACGCCATACACAACTGACGGTATAGCGGCTAAAATATCTAATGCAGGGAAAACATACTTTTTAACTTTAGGTCTCGCATATTCCGTAAGGAAGATTGCAGATAGCAATGATACGGGAAGCGCCATAATTATTGCAATTCCTGTAACCCATAAGGTTCCCACTATAAATGGAAAAAATCCGAATTCGCCTTTTAAAGGTTTCCAATTGGTAGAAAAAAGTAATTCTTTGAGAGTTCTGTCTTCCAAGACGGGAGAGGCCTTCAGATAAAGACCGACAAACATAGCAATTAGTAATGCTATAGACAAGATAAGTAGGACAAACATAAATCCGCCAGCGCCTTTATCGCGTAATATCCTGAAATTAACTCTCATTAATATTTCTTAATCCTTTAGCAACTCCAATCCGTTATCCAAAATTTCTTCAGGTAAATTAATATATCCAACCGGAATATTAAACTTCTGACCTTCAGTAAGAACATATTCTAAAAAAGCTTTCACTTCTGTTTTCTTAGGGATATTATTGGTAACAAGAAAAAGTTCGCGTGCAGGCGGCGACGGATAGCGACCGTCTGCAATGGCAGCAATAATTTCATCTTTAGTATCATAAAAAAACTCGTTAGTATCAATCATGCCGTTAGAATTAACATCAATAGGAATAATTGCAATACCTGGATTTAACTTCCTGCTTTTTTCATCATAGGCATAACTAAGATTATTATATCCGATACCGAGTTTATCCTTTTGGATGGCTTGAGCCAATCCCGGATCACCAAAAACAGCAACACCTTCCAGGTCTTCCTGTTTCGCTCCAAACCATGCGCCCCAGGTTTCGGCAGCGCCGCAAGCATCCGAACGGGTATAAAGATGCATGGCAGTATTTCCCTTTGTACCAAGCAGTTCTTCCCAAGTCTTAACATTATTTTTCAACCAAAGATTTATCGCACCGTCACGCGAAAGTCCGATTTTCATTATATCTTCCATCAATGGATTTTCAGCATTTATGGTAGGCACAACGGCATCTTTAGCAACAGCAAAAGCCAGCGCACCTTTTTCAACTTCCGACGGATAAATATCACGCGATACCATTCCAATATCCGCCATATTACAGAGTACATCGGTCATTCCTTTACCGGCGCCACCTGCTGATATATCTATTTTTACATGAGGATGGATTTTATTGAACTCTTCCGCCCATTTAACAACCAGCGGATACAATGCAAAAGCACCGGATATGGTAATTTCACCGTTCAAACCGTCTTTGGTTCTTTTAGGTTTAGATCCGCAACCGACCGATGTTAACAAAATAGAAATGAGAGTGATTGAAAGTACGATCTTTTTCTTAATCATAATGTTTAATTTTAATTATTTGATATTAATAAAGTGCATTTCAAAACATAATTAGTAATGCAAAATTATTTTGACTAAAAATTATTTCGACTAAAATATTTCCGATCAGTAAAAATTCAGGATTGAACGGAGGGAGGAAAGATTGAACGGTAAAATTTTAATATTGGAATTTTGGTATCAAGAGCAATTTTAAGAGTAAATGAACGAAATAATTTTAGAGATGTTGGGGTTTAGAAATTGAAGAACAGCAAAATATTATATATTTGCAATGTAATTGATAAAATATTTAGCAATTTGAAAGAAAACATCCGAACTTTCGACTTCAAACCATTACCAATTGATATTGAACTTAAAGATTTGAGTTTTGTTAAGGAATTACCAAAACTACTGGGTAAAGCTCATAAAGCAAATTTTTATCAATTAATTTGGATTACCGAGGGAAAAGCGGATTTTTATATTGATTTCCGGAAAATTACCATCAGAACAAATGACTTTCTTATTATCTCGGCCGGACAAGTTTGCGAGTTTGATACTAAATCTGATTATTCCGGTAAAATGATATTGTTTACAAGTTCATTTTTTACTGTTAACGAACTTGATTCAAATTTTTTGTTTACTTCGGAAATTCTTAATCCTATTAATCTTAATAAAACGGTTTCAATCAATTCCGATTTTATGAGAAATATTATTTTGTTATTAAATAATGAGTTAAGAGAAATAACAGATAATTTTCAGATAGGAATCGCTCAAAGTTATCTCCGCATTATTCTTCTTGAAGCAGAACGGCAACTTTCTAAGTCTTATCCTCCGATAACAAACAATCTTGCCAGAAGATTTTTTAATTCTGTCGAACAAAATTTCAAAGAAGAACATAATGCCGAATTTTACATCAAATTATTAAATGTAAATGAAAAGCAACTTTCAAAAGAAGTAAAATTTTTCACGGGAAAAACTCCAAAGCTATATATTGATTCTCGTATTATCCTGGAAGCAATGCGATTACTTTCTTACAGTAATTTGTCCGTAAAGGAAATCGGCTTTGAACTCGGTTTTGATGAAGCAACCAATTTCAACAAATATTTTCGTAAACACACAGGAATTTCACCGGGAAAACTAAGAGTTAAGGACTTATAGATTTCATAAAAACATATCAGATTGAAAAATATGTTATTCCGGTTTAAAAGAAAAATTATCTTCGAATTAGTTAGGCAAATAAAGATAGTTTGTACATTTGCAAATAAACAATAATGTTAAAATCATTTTTATACAATTATTATGAGTAATTTTTTTGATGAATTGAATATTGCCATAACCGTATGCAATACAGATGGTAAAGTACTTTGGATGAATGACAAATCCAAATCGGTCAATAAAGGTGATTTTGTCGGGCAAAGTCTTTTGGATTGTCATCCCGAACCGGCAAAAACCAAATTACTGGAACTGTTGGATAATCATAATACTAATGCCTATACAATAGAAAAAGGAGATGTAAAAAAATTAATCTATCAGACACCATGGTTTGAAAATGGCGAATTTGCAGGTTATGTTGAACTCTCCATAGAAATTCCGTTTGAGATGCCGCATTTCGTTCGAAAACCAAAAATTTAAGTTATACTTAAATTACATAACTTTCGAATTGTATTTATGGTATGACGGGGATTTACCATTTTTAGCCGAATTTATATCATCTCTGCTCTATATATTGCTTCTACTTTTGCATAATCAAAAATAAATTAATAACAAATAAAATTGAAAAATGAAAAAAGTAGTAATTATCGGAGCAAGCGGATTTATTGGTTCCGCAATCCTAAATGAAGCATTAAACAGAGGTATTCAAGTAACTGCTGTTGTTCGTGATCCTGAAAAAATCAAAATCACAAATCCTAATCTGACAATCGTAAAAGCAGACGTTTCGTCACCGGAAAAAGTTACGCAAATAACAAAGGGTTTTGATGCGGTAATCAGCGCTTTCAATCCCGGATGGACAAATCCTAACATTTACGAAGAAACACTAAAAACTTACCCTGCTATTTTAGAGGGAGTTAAAAAAGCCGGAGTAAAGCGTTTATTAATTGTCGGCGGCGCAGGTACATTATTCGTATCACCCGGGCTTCGTGTGATTGATTCGGGAGCAATTCCGCAGGAAATTATTGGAGGAGTAAAATCGCTCGGAGAGTTTTATCTTAATATCTTAATGAAAGAGAGAAACATTGATTGGGTATTTTTCTCTCCAGCAGGGAGCATTGAACCGGGTGAGCGTACCGGTAAGTATCGTTTGGGTAAAAATGATTTAATTCTGAATGATAAGGGCGAAAGCAGGATTTCCGTTCAGGATTATGCAAAAGCAATGATTGATGAATTGGACGTTCCGAAACATTATCAAGAGCGATTTACTATTGGTTATTAAAATATCTCGGGTATTGAATTTTTCATGCCAAATATTTTAGCTCCGTCATTGTGGAGATCATTACATTAATTCATTTTACAATTCAATTTCTTTTCGAATTGATTTTGATATAATAATTTCCACAATGATATTATTTTCGTAATTCTTTCATAATTTTTAATCCTTTCTCTGGCATTTCTATAATACAAAATTTTTCTACCTTTGTCATTATAAGAAACCAATTCAAATCATAAATGAAAAGTCAATTAAAACATTACAAGGAATTCGATAAAAAATTGAGACAGGAAGTCAACAATTCAAATGATGATGAAAATAATTTTATTATTGAATTGTATCTTGAGAATTACGAAATAATTTATAATAAATTTAGTAGTATTCAGAAATCAAGGATAAATAATGAGCTTATAACCTATTTGGAAAATGAAATTAAATACAAACCTGTTGACGAACCAATTACAGTTGAAATCGACATAAAGACGCATGATGAAAAATTTATCGAAAGTTTGGAAAAACTTATAAAAAAAAGTACTATTAATAATATTGAAGACATAACTCACGATCTTAAGCGGAATTTAAGGATTTCTATTTTGCTGCTTATTTTCGGACTGATAACTCTCGGTTGCATCAGTTTATTTTCTTATTTCACTGACCATTACGTCTTCAATGAATTCTTTGTAATTGTAAGCTGGGTGCTTATCTGGCAGTTCGTAGAAATGTATTTTTTCGATCGCCCGAAATTAAAATATGATAAAATGAAATTATTGCAATTATACTTCGCTGAATTTAGGTATAAGTAAATTTTAGCAAGTCTTTATTCGAAACATAATCAATTATATAAAACAATAAATACAACTTATTATTTAAAATATATAATCTGCTTAAAACTGATTTTAAAACAATAAAGGTCAAAGACGGAGCTAAAACTATGGTTTGCGATGAATTTACGTAATAACAAGATTATATTCCATAACTGCTCGTAATCTATTGTAAACTTGTTGATAAGCGTTGGGAAGTTTTAAATGTATTGCAAAGATGGAATGATGATTAAAATAATATTAGTGTAAATCCGTTTTATTTATTTAATTCTATGTTGTAATGAATGATTCTGATATATTAAAAATACGTTTACATAATCAACTACTTGACGGATATTCTTTAAAAGAGCCGGAAGAAATTGTTTCCTGGATGGGTGCTATGCAGGCGCAAGCTCTTGACATTGCAAAATGGGCTTTAGGAGCACGACTTGAAAACTCTTCCGTAAAAACTATTGAAGATGCTTTAACCGACGGGAAGATTATAAGAACTCATATTCTACGCCCAACATGGCATTTTGTTGCTGCAGAAGATATTCATTGGATGAGAAAGCTTTCGGTTGAAAAGCTAAGGGCAGTTTATATTTCTTACGGAAAATCATGGGGCGCAGATGAGGATTTAATTTTGAAAACCAGGTTGGCTGTTACTAATATCTTGGAAAAACACGATTATCTTTACAAACAGGAAATAGACGAACATTTAAAAGCTATAGGACACGATGTAGACCCTCATACTCTTTCACATGCACTATCGCACTCAGAGTTGGAAGGCATTATTTGCAACGGTAAAATCAGCGGACAAAATCATTCGTATGCACTCTTAGAAAAACGTGTTCTTAATGCTAAAGTTTTTATTAAAGAAGAAGCTTTGAAACAATTGGCTTTCAAATATTTTTCGAGTCACGGACCTGCAACATTGCAGGATTTTATCTGGTGGTCCGGATTAACCGCAACGGAAGCAAAAGCCGGATTAGAATCGGTAAAAAATCATTTCATTTCGGAAAAAATAAACGAAAAAATATTTTGGATGAAGCCCGATATCCAGATTCCGGAAAATAAAAAACCTTCCGCGTTACTTCTTCCTCCTTTTGATGAGTTTGTTGTCAGTTACAAAGATCGTTCGGAAATAATTGAAAAAGAACATCACAGCAAAGTCATGACAAAAAATGGAATTTTTTCTCCGACAATTATGCTTAACGGAGAAATAATCGGTTCATGGAAAAAAATCAAAAAGAAAAACAAAGTACAGGTTGAACTAAAGTTTTTTGAAAAGACAAATAAGAAAACTGTAGATTTATATAAGAATGAAATAAAGCGAGTTGAAGAGTTTTACGCGATTCAGGAATAATCAATCTCAGCAAATATTTCTCTATTCACGAAATTCGCGTTGGTTACTCCAATGCCAACAATCGGCTATTCCCACACATCAAAAATACCAACATTTTGGGATTATTTTTTATTTAAATTTTATGTTATTTTGCACATCGGATTAGTATCGTAACATAGATTCGAGGATAAATAAATAGATAAAATGATTTTTTAAAAAACTCAAAATCTTAAAAAACAATTTTTTTATTACATTTGCAAAAGATACAATCTTCAACACGAAACGAATTCTTATAACCTTATTATTAGCGGTTTCTGTTATTGATATTTGTGCAGACTATAGAAATTAATGGAAGTGAGATAATGATAATTAAGATGTTATTTTATAAAAATTAATATTATGAATAGAATGAGATTTATTAACGTAAACATCGTTATTGTTTTAGCTGCAATAATGATTTCTTGTTGCACAAAAGAAGAAAAAAATGAAGTTGTTCAAAATAATTCTTCTAAATCAACAATCGATGTAATACACGAACGCACAAGCATTCGCAGTTATACTAATCAAGAAGTTAGCAGAGAACAACTTGAAATTTTAGTTCGTGCAGGTATGGCCGCACCTTCCGCAATGAATAAACAACCTTGGCAATTTGTTGTAATTGACGACAAAGAACTTCTTTCCGCAATAGGTGAAATTTCCACTTCGAAAATGGCAAAACAAGCACCTGCCGCTATTTTAGTTTGCGGCGACTTGGAAAAAGCCGGTGAGGGTTGGCTACAGGAATACTGGATTCAAGATTGTTCGGCAGCAGCGGAAAATATTCTTTTGGCAATAACGGATTTGGGTCTTGGCGGAGTGTGGACGAGTATCTATCCTGCAGAAAACAGAATGGAAATAATAACGAATCTGTTTCAACTGCCGGAGACTATTATACCGTTCTGCGTAATTCCTTTAGGATACCCTACTCAAAATCATGAACCTAAAAACAAATGGAACCCCGAAAACGTTCACTGGAACAAATGGTAACCGTTTTATATAAAATTATGAACCTACTTTAATTCAATAAATATGCAACAAACTATCTATGATTTTGTCGTAAAAGACAATCAAAACAAGGATTTTTCTTTTGAACAACTACGTGATAAAGTTTTACTTATTGTTAATACTGCCAGCAAATGCGGATTTACTCCTCAATACAAAGATTTGGAAGCTTTATATAAAAAATATAAAGATAAAGGATTAGTGGTAATCGGCTTTCCTTGTGATCAGTTCGGACATCAGGAACCCGGCACGGATACAGATATATTAACTTTCTGCGAAGTTAATTTCGGAGTAACTTTTCCTTTGATGAAAAAAATAAAAGTAAACGGAAAAGAAGCCATTCCTCTTTACAAGTTTCTAAAAAAGAAAACCGGTAACTTTCTCTTTTCGGGAATTAAGTGGAATTTCACTAAGTTTTTAGTTTCTCGCGACGGTAAAACAATTAAGCGTTATGCTCCAACTGCAAAACCCGATTCGTTTGAGAACGAAATTATAAAACTACTGAAAACCAGATAAAAAACATTTTACCCCAACTTTATCGATTTTATATTCAAAATATCCCAATAAATTGGGATAAGTTTTCTTTTGTTATTTTTTTACCTTTGCCGCAAACTTTTGAAAAAATTAATGGAAGCATTTCTAATTGAATACAAACTGTACGGATTTGTTGTCGGAGCGTTCACTTTTCTGATTATCGGACTTTTTCATCCTTTAGTCATAAAGGCAGAATATTACATAGGAGTTAAATCGATTTGGTTATTTTTACTTGCGGGCATAACTTGTGTAATATTATCATTTCTTATTAATAATACATTTATTTCCATAGCATTAGGAGTAACCGCATTCTCTTCTTTTTGGAGTATTTTTGAAATTTACGAACAGAAAAAAAGAGTAGAAAAAGGATGGTTTCCTGCTAATTTGAAGAAAAAAAAGTAGCTATTAAACTATCTGAAGAAAGATCAACATAAAACATATCCAAATAAAATAAAAATATCATCTCCTATTTTAAATATCTTTTACAAAAAACTCAGGGATTTTTATTTAAAATTCATATTTAACTCCGGTCAGTTTCTCACTAATATCCCATAATTTTTCAGTAAGATTCCGGTTTAAAGCTTTCGAAACAATTTTTGCTTTTGACGGCGCGCCCTTCATTCCGAATACTCCTGATGGTCCCCAATAAGACCCGTTCTCAACATCAGAATCACAGGCCGCACGAAGCACGGACAATGCACCTGCCTCCGGCGATTGTGAAATAATTGAAAGAATATTTTTCCTACCGAAAAATCCCGCTGTTTTAAATAAATTTGTAGATGATATGCCCGGATGAGCGGCAACAGAAATTGTTTTGCAACCGCTTTCTTTCAACTTATCAGCCAGCTCACGCATAAACATCAAATTTGCAAGTTTGCTCTGACTGTATGCTTTCCATTTCCTATACTTTTTATGCTCATAATTCAAATCGTTAAAATCAATATAATTCATTGTTGCGGCAATGCTGGAAACAGAAACTATTCTGGAATTTTCAACATTCTTAATTAAAGGAAAAAGTTGAGCTGTTAACGCAAAGTGTGCCAGATGATTGGTTCCGAATTGAAGTTCGAAACCTTGCTTAGTACGAGAAAATGGCGGAACCATAACACCGGCATTATTTATTATCAAATCCAAATGACTATACTTTGCATTGATTTTCTCCGCACATTCGACAACGGAATTCAAATCCGATAAATCTAGTTTTAAGGTAAACAATTTTGCATTGGGACATACATTTCGGATATCATCGGCAGCCGTTAAGGCTTTATTATGATTTCTACAAGCCATTATAATTTCTGCTCCCTTTTTTGCGAGCATAAGAGAGGTCTGAAATCCGAGACCTGAATTAGCACCTGTGATAAAAACAATACGATTATTTTGATCGGGAATACTATCATAAGACCATTTTTCCATAATTATAGAATTATTTTAATACGCAAAGATATAACAATTTAATTATTAGGATAAAAAATCATAAAATTTCACATTATACATTATGATTATATTTTCACAATAAAACTAAGAGCTAAATATCCAATAAAAATACCTGAAAGAATATATCTCAATATATATCGAAAGAATAAAATAATTTTTAGTTTTAAACGATTTTAAATTTTCAACCGAAAACATAGAAAATGTAGTAAAGCCATAGCAAAATCCGGTAATAAATAATAATTTCAATTCATTATTAAACAAAAAATATTTTTCTGATAGAAATAATAAAACACTTGCTAAAAAGCATCCCCAAATATTAAGAAAAATTGTCGCATTTATTTAGCAAAAATTCAATTCACAATTAAATTACTATATATCTATTACAAAAGTTCTTGTTTGAATATTATTAATTTTTACAAATAATTCGACAATTTAAGATATTCATTACGATATCTTAAATTATTATTGTTTATAATATTATTTATTAATTATTTCGTATATTTGCAACTTGTAATTTCTTGAAATTTACTTTTGATAAAGTATTAATAATCAATTAAAAATATTATTTAGATGACAAAAATCAAGTATGTTTACACTTTCGGAGGAAAAACTGCCGAAGGTAAAGCCGAAATGAAGAACTTATTAGGTGGAAAAGGTGCTAACCTCGCAGAAATGTGTCTTCTCGGGCTACCGGTGCCAGCCGGATTAACAATTACAACAGAATGTTGTACTGCCTACTATGAGAACAATCAACAACTTCCAGCAACTTTAATGGATGAAGTGTGGGAAGGAATGAAAAAAGTTGAAGTTGTAATGGGACTTAAATATGATGATCCTGAAAACCCTTTATTGCTTTCTTGCCGCTCAGGAGCAAGAGCTTCAATGCCCGGCATGATGGACACTGTTTTAAATATCGGTCTTAGTTCAAATACTATTCCCGGACTTATTAAAAAAACCAATAATCCTCGTTTTGTATATGACTCTTACCGTCGCTTAATTATGATGTACGCTGATGTTGTCATGGAAAAAGCTGAAGACCTTGAACCGGCTCAAGGCAAAGGTATTCGCAAAATATTAGATGAAATTCTCGATGAGTTTAAACATTCAAAAGGATATAAATCGGATACTGAAATTACTGCGGAAGAACTACTTCAACTTGCTAATATTTTCAAAGCAAAAATTAAAGAAGTTTTAGGTAAAGATTTCCCAGATAATGCAAAAGAACAATTATTCGGCGGAATTAAAGCTGTTTTCAAAAGCTGGAACGGCAATAAAGCTAAATCATACCGCAGAATCGAAGGTATTCCTGATGATTGGGGAACAGCTGTAAACGTACAAGCTATGGTTTTCGGTAATATGGGAGACAACTCAGCTACAGGAGTAGCATTCACTCGTAATCCGGCTACCGGCGAAGATCAATTCTACGGCGAATGGTTAGTTAATGCTCAGGGTGAAGACGTTGTTGCAGGTATCCGCACTCCGAATCCGCTTAACGACGAAACTAAAAACGATCAGAATGCACATTTGCATTCAATGCAAGAATTGATGCCGAAAACATACAAAGAACTTGTTGACATCCGTAATATTTTGGAAAATCATTATCATGATATGCTTGATATTGAGTTTACAATTCAAGAAGGCAAGCTTTACATGTTGCAATGCCGTGTTGGAAAACGTACCGGTTTGGCCGCTATGAATATTGCTCTCGACATGTTGGGACAAAAACTTATTGATAGACAAGAAGCTGTTATGAGAATTTCTCCTACCCAATTGGATGAATTGCTTCACCCGATTCTGGATAGTAATGATGAGAAAAAACATGATGTTATTGCAAAAGGTTTACCTGCAGGCCCCGGCGGTGCTGTTGGTGTAATAGCTCTAACAAGTGAAAAAGCTTTGGAATATCGTTCAAAAAATATTTCTAATATTTTGGTTCGTGAAGAAACAAATCCAGAAGATGTTGAAGGTATGCGTGCTGCAGAAGGTATTTTAACTGCTCGCGGCGGTATGACTTCACATGCGGCTCTTGTTGCCCGCGGTTGGGGAAAATGTTGTATCGTAGGTTGCGAAGCTGTTCATATCGATCTGAAAAACAATAAAGTAAAAATCAACGGTGTTGAGTACAAAGAAGGCGATACATTAAGTTTGAACGGTTCAAAAGGATGGGTTTACGGCGGAGCAATTAAAATGGTTGATGCAAGTGAAAATCCGCGCTTCCAAGAATTCATGAAAATTGTTGATGAATTCCGTACTATCAATATCCGTACAAATGCCGATACTCCTGAAGATGCACAAAATGCTATAGATTTCGGCGCCGAAGGCATTGGTTTATTCAGAATTGAACATATGTTCTACGGAAAGAATAGCGAAAAACCTTTATCTAAACTTCGTGACATGATTTTGGCCGGAAATAAGGAAGAACGCGTAAAAGCTCTCAATGAGCTCGAACCTTTTGTTTATGATACCGCTAAAGGTACTTTGGCTGTTATGGACGGCAAACCATTGACATTCCGTTTAATGGATCCGCCATTACACGAATTCGTTCCTCAAACCGAAGATAAACAAAGAGAACTTGCAGCTAAAAAAGGTATGGATTATGAAACAATCAAAAAACGCATTGACTCGTTGCATGAAGTTAACCCTATGATGGGTTTACGCGGTGTTCGTTTAGGTATTGTCAATCCTGAAATCACGGAAATGCAATTCAGAGCTTTATTTGAAGCAACGGCAGATCTTATGAAAGAAGGTAAAAATCCGATTCTGGAAATAATGATTCCTTTAACTATCAATGTTAAGGAACTTAAACACCAAAAAAATATTGCAGACAGAGTTCAAAAAGAAGTTGAAAGTGCAAAAGGCGTTAAAATAAATTACTTGTATGGTACTATGATTGAAATTCCGCGTGCAACTTTAGTAGCTGATCAAATTGCCGAAGTAGCCGAATTTTTCTCATTCGGAACAAACGACTTAACTCAAATGACATTCGGTTTCTCACGTGATGATGTTAATACTATAGTTAGTACTTATGTAGATGAAAAGATTATACCGAGTGATCCTTTCAACACTTTGGATCAAGAAGGTGTTGGTGAACTTGTTAAAATTGGCACCGAGAGAGGCCGTAAAACCAAGAAAAATTTAAAAATAGGTGTTTGTGGTGAACACGGAGGAGATCCTGCTTCTATAGAATTTTTCTTTAACACAGGTTTCAACTATGTTTCCTGTTCTCCATTCAGAGTGCCTGTAGCTCGCTTAGCTGCCGCGCAATCTGCAATAAAACAAAACAGAAGCAAAAAGTAAAAGTATAATCAACATACTTTAAAACTAAAAAGCACGTTAAACTGATAATCAACAATTGATGATTGACATTTTTAACGTGCTTTTTTATAGTTAAATAGAATTTTTGATTCTCCGAAAGTAAGAGTTCATTAAAAAATAAATTCGTCTTTTGAGATTCATCGTTTCGCACAAAACAATAATTAGGTTCTTCAAATTCAATTGTCAATCACAAATTAAGTTTTAATTAAAAATGTACGGTTCATCTTTCAATTATAGAGATTACAACTACAACTTCGACAATAACACGCTGTATGTCAGATATTTTTTTGATTTACTCGATGAATCCGGAATATTACATAAATTTACCCCACTCATAACATTTACTTTTCCGAAAAAATATTTCAATAATAATTTTAATAGAGAATTATTGGAAATTCTAATCTTTAATTTGGGAATTGTTGAAAGTATCAGTTATTGGAAAGCACTTTGTTGTAAGAAATATTTTATAGAATGTAATTATCTCAACGAAGAACAAATAGAATGGTGGAAAGACTTATTTTATTATGGTCTCGGCGAATTCAGATATTGTAATAATATCAATACTTCCAAAGATGAATTTATTGATATTAAAATAATAAATAAAAAAGGAAATAAAAACAATTGTGATGTGCTTGAATTTGACAGAAGAGCAATTATTCCGGTAGGCGGCGGCAAAGATTCTATTGTTACTTTAGAATCATTGAAATCAAAATTAGATGTTATACCCTATTTAATAAATCCGAACAAAGCAATGCTTGACACAATAAGAATTGCCGGATTTACTCAGGAGGATTCTATTATTATAAAGCGAGAAATTGATCCGCATCTTTTGGAATTAAATTTAAAAGGATATTTAAACGGTCACACTCCTTTTTCGGCTATGGTTGCATTTTCAACACTAATCGCAAGTTTGCTTACCTCTTCAAAATACATTGCCTTATCAAACGAAGCAAGTGCCAATGAATCTACTGTAATAACAGATTACGATATAATCAATCATCAATATTCAAAAACAATACACTTCGAATCGGCTTTCAGAAATTATTATTCAAAATATATTTCGGATAAATTCAATTATTTCAGCTTTTTAAGAAATTTATCGGAATTGCAAATAGCAGAGAAATTTGCCGAATTAAAAGAATATCACAAATATTTCAGAAGCTGCAATGCCGGAAGCAAAGAGAATCGCTGGTGCGGTAACTGTCCGAAATGTTTATTTGTATACATAATGCTATTGCCTTTTATCTCCAAAAAGGAATTAATTGATATTTTCGGCAAAGATTTATTATTAAATGAAAATTTACTGGAAACTTTATATCAGCTAACCGGATTTTCCGAAACAAAACCTTTCGAATGTGTAGGCACGATTTCAGAAACCCGAGCTGCTTTGGCAAAATATCTATTCGAAAACGAAACGGAAGGGATACTAATTCCTTACTCAAAAAAAATAGACTTAGAAAGTGATTTAAAAACTTTTGAAGAAATAATCAATTCAAACAATGATATTAATTTTATTCCCACAGAACTATTATGCAAAAACTAATAGCAAGACTTTTTGACGGGAAACAAATTTTGATTCTCGGTTTCGGTAAAGAAGGTAAATCAACTTACGATTACATTTCAAAGTTTATTGATAATGATAAGATAAGTATAGCAGATGCTTCGGAAAGTGCTATTCCCGAAGAAATTAAAGTCAAACACAAAACATTTACCGGAGAAAAATACAATGAAAATCTCAATGATTTTGACATTATTATAAAATCGCCCGGTATTCCGGAAAAACATATTGAGAATGTTGACATTGAAAAAATCACGTCACAAACAGATCTGTTTCTTCGTAAATATTACACCCAAACAATCGGAATTACAGGCACAAAAGGAAAAAGTACAACTTCGAGTTTAATTCATCATGTACTAAAGCAAGGTAATCATAATTCGATTTTAGCCGGAAATATAGGAATTCCTATATTTTCACAGTTAAATAAAATTGACGACAATACAATTATCATTCTTGAATTATCTGCTCATCAACTAAATCACATTCATATTGCGCCAAAAATCTCAATCTTGTTAAACATTTATGAAGAACATTTAGATCATTTCGGAAGTTTTGAAAAATATATTGATGCGAAATGTAAGATATTCGAAAAGCAGAAAAATAATTCAATATTAATTATCGACAAAAATATTGAAATTATCAAAAATAGCTTATCTAAATATCAAGGCGAAATAATATATTTTGATGAGAATAAAATTGATATTCAAGGTAATTTATCCGGAGATCACAATAAGAAGAATATAGCAGCTGTAAAGGAAGTTGCTCAATTATTTAATATTGATGAAGATATTATTGATAACAGCGTAGTAAGTTTTCAAACCTTAGAGCATCGATTGGAGTTTGTTGGTGAATTTAACGGTATCAAGTTTTATAATGATTCTATTTCGACAATCCCCGAAGCCGCAATTGCGGCATTTGAAGCTATAAAAGATGTTGATACTGCAATTCTTGGCGGTTACGACAGGGGAATAAATTACAATAAATTATGTAAATACATAGCAAACTCCGATATTAGAAATATTATTTTAATGGGAGATGCGGGAAATCGTATCGGAAACATTCTTGAAAGCAAATGGAATATTGATACAATTTATGTGGAAGGTCTTGAAAAAGCTGTAGAAATTGCTTTTAAGGAAACAAAAATCGGAAAATCATGTGTATTATCGCCGGCAGCTTCAAGTTATGATTCATTCAAAAACTTTGAAGAGCGCGGTAATCTGTACAAAGTATTTATACAAAAACATAAAGGTTAAGTTGCAAATGCGTCTTAACCTTTATTAAATAAGAACTAGTACTATGAACTACTCTGTTATTTCTTTTTTATTTGCGGATTTATTATCATTACGGGAACGTTTGTTACCATAAGAACCTAAGATCAATTTTCCGCGTTTTGTTTTTTTATCACCTTTACCCATTATAATAATTTTTTTATTAAAAGATTTGCAAAGATAGAAAAAATTTAAGGATTAAGAGTTAAGAATTAAGTTTTTTTAATTCGAAATCTAAAATATTATTTATTTCCGACTTTACTATTCTTTATGTAAATGCAATATATAAAATCTGCTTCTACAGATTATTTAATTTTTCCTCAATAAATTTTACCATCGTATTAAATTCATTCATATCGAATAATCTTGTAAGCATAATTATTTTTCCATTTTCATCGATGATAATATTGCGAGTTACACCGGCTCCTTTTTCAGTAAAAAGATCGAACTTTGAGCCGTCGGTATCAAGAGTTATCGGATAGGTTACATTTGTTTTCTTTATAAACTGTTTTACGGTTTCCTTATCTTCCTTAAGATCTATACCTAACAACACAAAATTCTGGTTATCTTTATGTTTCTGCCAGATTTCTTTTTCGATATAAGGCATTTCTTTTCGGCAAACGCCACACCAGCTGGCAGTAAATTGTATCATAACAATTTTCCCTTGCAATGAAGCAAGATTGATTTTTGTACCATCTAAGTATTCAATTTCAAAATCGGGAGCTTTGTCACCGACCTTTACTTTATATCCATAATTATCATTCACTTGAGTTTGTTGATAATAAGGGGTACAAAAAATTGAAGATAAAACAACGAGAACAAGACTAATAATTTTCATATAATATATAATAATTAAACCTTTGAGATAAAAAAATAGCCCTAACAAATTCAGTTAAGGCTAATTTTTTGCATTTTTCAACAAAAATTATTTTTTTAATTCTGCGCCTGGTTTAAATTTAACCACTTTTTTAGCAGGAATACTAATTTTTTGTTGAGTTTTTGGGTTTCTGCCGGTACGAGCTGCTTTATCAACAACACACCATGTTCCGAAACCAACTAAGGTAACTTTATCATCCTTAGCCATAGCGTTTTTAACACCTTTCATAAACGCATTCAATGCTTTAGTAGCATCATTCTTTGTGATTTTAGCTTCTCCAGCGATAAAATCAATGAGTTCAGATTTGTTCATATACAATAATTTTTTTATTCAACCCTCAAAAGTATCTGTATTTTTTTAACTGTGCAAGTTTTTTGTAATATTTTTTTCCACTTTTTTCACGCTACTTAATTTCCTGACCTTACTTCAATAAAGATCCAGAGATATTTTTATATTTTTTTCGGAAAAACCTATTATATACGGAAAAATTTTTCTACTTTTGCCAAAATTTTTTGAAATGGCAAAAAACAAAAAACAATCGGAAGACAAATTCGGCGCAGTTAACTCTGCATTAAGCAAATCAGAAGCTTTTATTGAAAGAAATTCAAAACCTCTAATTATTGCATTAGTGGTAGTTGTTGTTATAGTATTAGGAATTTTCGCATTACAGAGATACTATTTTCAACCGAGAAAGATAGCAGCGCAAGAAGAAATGTTCAAAGCTCAATCATTTTTCTCAATTGACGATTATGAAACTGCTCTCACAGGTGATGGCAATTATTTGGGTTTTCTAGACATTCAGTCTCAATACAAAGGTACACAAGCAGCTAAACTCGCTAACTATTATATAGGTATATCTTATCTCAGATTGGGTGAATATGATAATTCTATTAAATACTTAAGCAAATTCAAATCAAAAGATTTTTACGTTTATGCAATGTCTAAAGCTGCTATTGGAGATGCTTATATGGAATTAAACAACTTGAATAGCGCTATTAAATTCTATAAAGAAGCTGCTGCAATTCATAAAAACGAAAATACTACGCCGGAACATTTAAAAAAGCTTGCTATTGCTTATGAATTGAACGGAAATAATAAAGAGGCTTTAAATACTTATAAAAAAATATTAGCAGATTATCCTAATACAACTCTTAAAAACGAAGTTAAAAGAGGTATTGGTAAGCTGGAAAATATATAATTAATTGTATTAATAAATCGGTTTTAAATCCGAAATTAATGATAAATATAGTTTTTATGGGTACGCCGCAATTTGCGGTTGAATCGTTGAAACAAATCATTAATTCCGGATTTTTTGTTTCTACTATTGTAACAACTCCGGATAAACCTGCCGGTCGCGGACTTAAACTCCAGCCATCCGCAGTTAAGTCTTTTGCTCTCGAACATGATATTCCGGTTTTACAACCCGAAAAATTATCCGATGAGAATTTTATCAACAAAATAAAAGAACTTAATCCAGACATTATTGTTGTTGTAGCCTTTAGAAAATTACCACAGTCGGTTTGGTCGATTCCAAAATTAGGCACATTCAATGTTCACACTTCGCTCCTGCCGCAATACAGAGGCGCTGCGCCTATCAACCATGCAATTATAAACGGCGAAACTAAAACGGGCATTACAACTTTTTTACTTGATGAACAAATTGATACTGGGAAGATTTTATTACAAAGAGAAATTGAAATTAAAAATACTGATACGTTTCTTGAAGTTCATGATAAGTTGATGGCTCTTGGTGCCGAATGTGCCGTAGAAACAATTAATATGCTTATAAAAGGAAATTATCAAGTTATTGATCAATCTAAATTAATACCAAAAGACGCCATACTTCATTCCGCACCGAAAATCAATAAGGAAGATTGTAGAATTGATTGGAATGATGATGCTGTGAAAATATACAATAAAATTCGCGGTTTATCTCCTATTCCCGCCGCATACACAGAAATAACAAACTCAAAAGGCGAAATATTACCAATAAAAATATTTCATTCGGAATATAAGATTTTACAAAACGAAAATAATAATCCGACAGGAAGTATAATCAGCGACGGGAAAAAGTATTTAGGAATCCAAGCTGCTAACGGAATTATTTATATAACCGATTTGCAATTAGCCGGAAAGAAAAGAATGAAAGTAGAAGAATTTCTACGTGGAGTTAAAATTTAACCGTTCCACGTATATTTATCGTCCCCAACCTTTTTAATTTTATCATTATCAATCAGCCAACTGATCTGTCTTATTAATTTTTCCTGATCAATATTGGGAATAAAGGAATATATTTCTTCCATACTTAAGATATTTCCCTTTAATTTTGGTTTGATAGTTTCAAGAATTACATCAAAATCATAATTGCTTAAGTAAAGTTTATTTCTTTTTCTACAATAATCACAAATGCCGCAACGATTGTTATTTTCTTCATCAAAATAATGCAAAAGCATAATACTTCTACATTTGGTTGTATTAGTAACATAAGCAGTTGCGTAATTCAATTTCTTTTCGGCAATATCTTTACGTAAAATATAACTATTCAAATCGGAGAAAATACTGCCATCCGGAACTCTATCATTATAAAAAACAATCTGCGGCATTGTCGGCACAGGAATATAATCAATCACATTCATTTTATTAAGATAGAACAAGGTTTTTACAATATTTTCCTTATCAGTGTTTAACTTTTTTGCGATTTTCTCTTCATCAATATTCACATAATTTGAAAAAGTTCCTTCATAAGTTCGTAAAATAGTTTGAATTACCGGATTCAGATTAGAATACCTTAATTGAAAATCATACAATTCGTCTCTATCGACTTTAAAGATTAATTTAGCTTGAACATTAAAATCGTCCGAAACAGATAATAAACCTTGATTGTCTAAAATCTTTAAAGTATTGAACACAACAACCGGAGATAAATTATATGAATTTGCAAATTTTGAAACATCGAAATCAAAATGATGACCGGCACCGGTGCCTACAACTATTTTAAAATAGTTACATAAATTATTATAAATCTGTTTAATAGTTTTAATGTCAGGATAGGTATTAACAAACTTTTCTTTAAGAGTTTCTATATCATTTTCATCATAAAGGAGAACAGCATATGCCGATTTTTCATCTCTTCCTCCCCTGCCTGCCTCCTGAAAATAACTTTCCA
Organism: Bacteroidales bacterium; assembly: GCA_031276035.1. Taxonomy (NCBI): domain Bacteria; kingdom Pseudomonadati; phylum Bacteroidota; class Bacteroidia; order Bacteroidales; species Bacteroidales bacterium. The sequence continues at coordinate 104,824 of JAISNV010000033.1, forward strand.
GATTATCAGGAATATCAAGATGAACAACAAACCTTACATCAGGTTTATCAATTCCCATCCCAAAAGCGTTTGTTGCTACAATAACTTTAGTCTTATTATTTTTCCAATCGTTTTGTTTGATTTCACGCGTTCGCGTATCCAATCCGGCATGATAATAATCTGCGGAAACACCATTATCAATAAGAAATTTGGCGATATCATAAGTTCCGCGGCGATTTCTCATGTAAACAATTCCAGAACCGGAAGTATTTTTACAAATCCGCAACAATCTTCCAAGCTTATTATCTTCTTTATAAACTAAATACGAAATATTTTTTCTTTCAAAAGATTTTTTGAAAACATTTTTTTCTTTAAATAATAGTTTATCTTGAATATCATCGACAACGTCTTTAGTTGCAGTAGCAGTCAAAGCCAGAATAGGAATACCGGGCAGAAGAGACCTGATATCGGCGATATTTAGATATTGCGGACGAAAATCGTAACCCCATTGTGAAATACAGTGCGCTTCATCAACAGCTATTAAAGAAATATTCAGCTTGTCAATATTAAGTAATATTAAATCGGTCTTTAATCGCTCCGGCGAAATATATAAAAATTTAGTACTATTATAAACCGCATTATTAATAACAATATCCTGCTGCAAGGAAGTCATGCCGGAATAAATAGTATCTGCCTTTATACCTCTTTTCTTCAGATTCTCAACTTGATCTTTCATAAGAGAAATCAAGGGTGAAACTACAAGGCATAAACCTTCCGAAGCCATTGCAGGCACTTGAAAACAGATAGACTTTCCACCTCCGGTAGGAAGTAAAGCCAATGTATCTTTACCTTCCAATATTGAGTTTATAATATCTTCCTGCATGGGCCGGAAGTTCGAATATCCCCAATATTTAAGTAAGGTTTTATGTATGTCATCTGTTTGTTTCATGAATACAAAAATAAGAAAATATTTGAGAATCGATAGTGATATATGACAATAAGATCATAAATTAATCAAGGAATAATTGGTCTCAGGATTTGATTTTTTAGTGTCATCTTTAAAAAAGTTTTATTGATTTTATTCATATTACTAATTTTATCCGTTACTTTGCAGACTTGTAAGAAAACGATGGAAATTTTTTATCAACCGGAAATAAAATCGGGTTATTATTCACTAACCGAAGATGAGTCGAGACATATTATCAAAGTCTTACGCAAGAATTTGGGTGATAACATTAAGATTACCAACGGCAAAGGAGAATTATTTGATGCCGAGATAATTGAAATAGGTAAAAAGAAGGTTTCGGTTAATGTTTTGTCTTCCGAAACCAAACCTGTTAATCGAGATTATTATTTACATTTAGCAGTTGCTCCAACTAAAATGATGGACAGATTTGAATGGATTGTAGAGAAATGTGTCGAAATCGGGATTGATGAAATTTCTCCTATTATATGTGAACATTCGGAAAGAAAGATAATTAAAAATGAACGGCTTGTAAGTATTGCTGTTTCGGCAATGAAACAATCGGGAAATATTAATCTTCCTAAGATTAATCAACAACAAACTTATAATGAGTTTATTGAAAATAAGTTCGAGGGGAGTTTATGTATTGCACATTGTTCCAATGGCGGTAAAGTTTATTATTATGATGAAGTAAAAAAAGGATATAATCTTATTCTAATTGGTCCTGAAGGCGATTTTTCAAAAACCGAAATTGAAGAGGCAATAAAAAGAGGATACAAAGCCGTTAGTTTAGGGAACAGCATTTTAAGAGTTGAAACCGCAGCAATAGTTGCATGCACCTCTGCTTCAATCAAAAATCATAAATAAAAGAAAATGAAAAAAATTCAAATATTAACTGTATTTATTTTATTATCCGCAAATATTTTTTGTCAAGGAAACATTAAAATAGCATTAGTGAAATATTCAGGGGGCGGCGATTGGTACGCAAATCCAACATCATTACCAAATCTTATCAAATTTTGTAATGAGAATATAGGAACGAATATTCATCCAGAACCTGCTACTGTAGATATAGGAAGCCCTGATATTTTAAACTATCCATTTACTCATATAACCGGTCATGGAAATATTGTTTTCTCTGAGAATGATGTAAAAAATCTACGCACCTATTTACTTGCCGGCGGTTTTTTGCACATTGACGACAATTACGGTATTGATCAATATATTCAGCGCGAAATGAAAAAGGTTTTTCCTGAATTGGATTTCGTTGAATTACCATTTTCTCACCCTATCTATCATCAAACGTTTAGTTTTCCTAACGGACTGCCCAAAATCCACGAACATGATGATAATCCACCTCAAGGATTCGGATTAATCTGGGAAGGAAGATTAATTTGTTATTACACTTTTGAAACCGACTTAGGTGACGGATGGGAACATCCTGCCGTTCATAATGATACGGAGGAAGCTCATAGAGAAGCGTTAAAAATGGGAGCAAACTTAATTGAATATGTGTTTGATAATTAAAATTTGAGAATATTTATTATCAAATTGCTCCTAATTTACGATTATTCAATATTTTATATTTTATCATTAACCAATTGATAATAAAATTAAATCTATTAATTCTATCTTCTATAATGATTTTTTTTACGATTTTTGTACCGCATATTATTTTTTAGATTAGTTTATATTCCAAAATAACACATTTATATTTA